>JAOUFG010000179.1 GCA_029858345.1 Phycisphaerae bacterium | reverse complement strand
TCAGGAGCATGAGGAACACGAGGAAGATCAAGGTCGCTTTTAACGGATAATGTAAACGTAAATGGCCGTCTTTGAGACGGCTCCTAACCGTCAAGCCACCCCTTTATGGGGTGCGTTATGACTGTTTACTGATAACTGGTGACTGAAAATGGAAATACCCGTTGAATTAGCTCAGGTTATTATCAATGAAGAGGCCGATCAGCAGATCATCGTTCTGCGGGAGTTGAAGGGCGATCGGGGGTTTCCCATTGTCATCGGCATGGGGGAGATTCTCGCGATTGACCGGCGGCTGAAGGGCATTATGCTGCCGCGGCCGCTGACGCATGATCTACTGGCGCAGGTTATCGAACAAATGGATGGGACTATTTTAAAGGTGGTTGTCAGCGACTTGCGCGACCATACCTTTTTTGCGACGATCCATATTCAACGGGATGGCGATACGATAGAAATCGACAGCCGTCCATCGGATGCGATCGCATTAAGCACCGGGCTTAACGTCCCGCTTTTTGTGGAAGATCGCGTTTTTGACAAGCTGTCGCTGTAAGATTCCTTATCAAAAGTGATAACCAAAGATGAAAAAGAAAGTCATAATATCGACGAGTATTATTCTGTCTGTGTTTGTGGTATGGCTCACAGGCTCCCTTCTGCTTGACACTCTTTCTATCGGACCTAATCCGACTTATAAATTTTCTCCAAACTATTTGATGGTCCACAGCTCTCTTTACTATTATCCTGATCCTCTGGATTGGGATAATGTTGATATGCCTGTGCAAGAGTATGTATCTTCCTTTTGCTTAAAGAATAATTGGCTTTTAGGCAAAACGGAAAAGGCTTATTTTGCGATTAATATGAGCACACATGAAACACATTATCCGGTAAACACGGTTGAGGCATTAAGTAAAAATACCCGTATTCAGATTGATACTGAAGATTGGGTTGAAGAACACAAAGAAAGAATGAGATCAGAATATCTATTCAGAGACCCAAGTATCCAAAAAATCAGAATGCTAGTAAATTACCTATTTGGAATTGTTTTGTCAGTATTATTTGTAGTTCTATTAATTTGGATTTTCAGGGAAACCCCAAGAGAACAGAAAAACATATAATCTACTATAAGAAATGGTAGTTGTATGCCATGCCCACGCGGATGTTTTATTATTGGTTGTCTATCTCTTTTTGTGTTCTTAAATTGGCGATGATCAGCAGGCCCACGCCGATGCAGAGCAAAGAATCGGCCACATTAAAGGTCGGCCAGTGGTGGGAGCCCACATAGACGTCGATGAAATCCCGGACGCATCCTGTATTGAATGCCCGGTCGTAAAGGTTGCCGATGATGCCGGCGGTGATGCAGCCCAATGCAAAAAGCATCAGCCGGGAGCGAATTTTGCCGAAGAAAAACACGCCGATGACGACCACCAGCGCCACCGCGGAAATCCCCACCAGGAAATAGGTCCACCCGCGGAACAGACTGAACGCGGCGCCGTCGTTGACACGCAGAATGAACTGCAGGAATCCGTCGATCAGCGAATACTGCTGCGTTTCCGTTTGGGCCAGCCATTGGAAAACGGCCCACTTGGACCACAGATCCAGCGTCGCTCCGCCGACAGCGATCGGCCAGAATAACAGCGCCGCCGTGGGCCATGGCAGGGGCTTTTGCAGTTGTGTGTTTGTGTCTGTCATGTCAGGATGGGCCGTAATTTATTGATACCGTTTTACCAGTTCTCGAAGCTTGGGTTGGTCCGGCCTGATCTGAAGGGAGATGTTCCACTGCTCAACCGCCAGTGCCTGCAATCGTTCCCCGTCCTGCCCCCTCATGGCCATCAGCATGTACGCGACGCCCAATCCCTTGCGGGCCATCCAGTCATTTTCGTCCGCGTTCACCGCCTGCCGATAGCTCTCGATCGCCTCAGCGGTTTCTTTCAGGCGCAACTGTGCAAATCCGAGATACTGGTAAGCGATACTGTTTTTCGGGTCCATTGAAATAACGTCGTTTAAAAGCTCTTTTGCCGAGCTGTACCGTCCGGATCGCAAATAAGCCCTTGCCAGCGCTACCATGACGGTCGGGTCGTTTCCTTTAAGCTCCAGCGCCCGGCGATAGGAATTAATCGCCTGTAAATGGTCTTGTTTGGCTTCGTAAAGGTCCCCCAGCAGCATTTCCGGGTCCACCTGGTTCGGGTCCAGTATTTTGGCTTTTTCGGCATAAGGCAGCGAGCTGTCATAATCTTTCAGCTCATAATAGCATTGAGCCGCGGCCAGATGAGCCGGGTAATGCTTCGGATCCAGGGTGCAGGCCGACACATAGGCCTTGGCGGCACGCGCCCATTGTTTGATGACCTGGCAGACTTTGCCGAGATTAAAAAAGTCCCTGAACGACCACGGGTCGTTGATGGTGGCCTGCTCATAAGCATTGGCGCTGTCCTCGTATTTTTCCATCCCCTGCAGAATGTCGCCTTTCAGCGAATAGGCCTGGGCAAACTTCGGATTCAGCTCGATGGCGTAATTGAGCTTGCGGATGGCCTCTTCCCGTTCATTGAGGTCGTTGAGCATCATGGCGTCCACGTACAAGCTAACGGCCTGATCCTGCTGATCTTGTGTTGCCTGTACAGGCACGGGGGCGGCCGTTTCCGGCTGCTGTGCGACCAGCATATTCGGATCGATGGCTGATTGCTGCATCTGATCGCATCCGACGAAACAGGTTGCACTAAAGCACAGGATGGTCAGAGTCAACCATTTCAGTCTGGTATTCTTACTCAGCATAGGTTTCCTTTCTGCCAGTTGAGTTCAACGACAAACAGACCACATTTGTCGATGAGGGATATAATTAGTTGCGATTATAACCATATTAGTGCCGCTGTCAAAAAGATTTCGAGAATAAAAGCTTTTGGCTCTAATTTTACTGTCCAATTTCATTTTCGTTCTTTAACCCTTAGTGGAGCCAATAGCTTATGTCGCTTGTAATGATAAAACCGAGCAAGCTCTCTGCGTTTGCTTTTTCGTTTGATACAGCGTCTG
>JAOUFG010000084.1 GCA_029858345.1 Phycisphaerae bacterium | reverse complement strand
TCCGTTTGGTCAATCAGTTTTGCTGGCATGGTAAGTACTCCTAAAAAAACAGTTAAACCATGCCACTGTTATCGGACAAATCCAAAAAGTTCCTTGAAATATAACACTATTTCAAGCGAACACCCATGGACATCCCGCTAACCCCTTTTATCCGAAAGACTAATAAAGACAAGCCAAGAGCTGTAAAGTAAAAAACGAGCCCCCTCTGCTTCAAAGGAGATTGCATTTCGCTGAAATTCGGTATATAATAAAGGTTAGGTCCTTTAGTGTTCTTTGAAAATTCGGGGGCGACTGGCTTCGACCGGACAGGTAGACGGCCGGGTGGCATGCCCAGGATGACGGTTGGCCTGGCTAATCATCCGTTACACTTTTTAACTGGCAACTACCAGTATAAACTGGCTGCATAAATGCGGCCCGTCCTGTGAGAGTTCTTTCCGCGGTTCTCACGAGGGCGCCGACAGCGGAATAGGTTGCCGATGTGTTCGCGGTCGGTGAGCGAAACTTAGCGAACTAGCGACAACAACAGCCTGTCGTTTGGCGATTGTTCGGGCGAATCTCAAACAAACGACTAAGCATGTAGAGGCCTTGCCTGAAATGTCACGGGACGGGGGTTCGAATCCCCCCGCCTCCACTCGATGCGGCCATCCTTTACAGGATGGCCTTACTCGTGGCAGGCCATCAATCTATTCAGTCGCATCGAGTGTCCTGAGCGAACGAAGTGAGTCGAAGGGCGATCAACAACTCTATTTCGAAGGCGCAATTATGTGGTATGTTTATATTCTCCTTTGTGCAGATGACAGCTTTTATGTTGGACATACACAAGATATCGAGTCAAGAGAGAAACGGCACAATGACCGAAAGGGAGCTGTTTATACTGCATGCAGAACACCTGTGAGGATTGTTTGGCAAGAGAAGCATGAAAGCAGAGAAATGGCAATGCAAAGGGAGCATCAAATCAAACGTTGGAGTAAGGCAAAGAAGAAAGCTCTAATTGCAGGGGACTTGGAAACTTTATCCAAATTAGCAAAAAGGAGAATATGAATTTAAAGCAGTCTGAATATAAGAACCTCTAACTGTATGCCCAAAAACCGTTTTTACAGTGCTAAAATCGGGCATTCTTGTTCTTTTTGTTAGAAGTTCTTAATTTTTGAACCCCTTTTAACTCCCCAACTCGGCGTCTTTTTTCAGGGCTTTTTCAGTCTGAGCGGCACGGAAATCAGACAAAATCCTTGCCAAACCCGCATCACTCAGCGCCAGAATCTGCAGCGCAAACACCGCAGCGTTTTTTGCGCCGGCTTTGCCGATCGCCATCGTTCCCACCGGCATCCCCGGAGGCATCTGCACGGTACTGAGCAGTGCATCCAACCCACAGGGCCCTTCCTTGGCCTGCATCGGCACCCCGATTACCGGCAGTTGTGAATGCGCCGCCATTGCCCCGGCCAGATGCGCGGCCATCCCTGCCGCCGCAATGATCACCTTGACCCCGTTACCGGCCGCGTTCGCCGCAAAGTCACACGCCGCCGCGGGCGTTCGATGCGCAGACAAAATCCGCACAATCGGATCGATGCCGAACTCTTTAAGCTGTTTGATGCAGCTTTCCATCGTCGAAAGATCGCTGTCTGAACCCATTAAAACCGCTACCGGCGACTGTTTTGCTTTAGCCATTGTATTTTTCCCGTCTGCTTTGTACAATTAACATGAATAAAGTCCATTGACAACGTAGATAATATACTCGCTAAATCGGGTGTTTGCAAGCCCTCAAAAACGGAGGTGAAAAATGAATGTTCGAAAACCGGCTGTTGCAGGTCAATTTTATGGTGGAACCCCGGCTCAATGCCTGGCCGAAATCGATGAATGTCTGCCCCTTCGTGACTTAAAGACTGAACTTCCCGACCCCATCGTCGCAGCCATTGTCCCCCACGCCGGCTGGGTGTTCAGCGGTGAACTGGCGGCAACCGCATTTAAGGCCATTCAGCAGGCCAATCAGCATGTGGATACGTTTGTCATTTTCGGCGCCGCTCATCGGTATTTTGGCGGCGGAGCCGTTGTTTATGACAGCGGAGCGTGGGAAACCCCTCTCGGTCAGATCGAGATCGACGCCGAACTGGCGAGCCAAATCATTGATAAAGGCGCCATTGCCGACCCCAAGGCCCATCGCAGCGAACACAGCATCGAGGTGCAGGTCCCCTTTATCCAGCATTTGTTCCCGAATGCCAAAATCGTGCCCATTATTGTCCCGGTCGCGGATTTTGACCACAATTTCGGTACACATGTCGGCCAACTGATCTATAAGCAAAAAGATAAAAAGGTTGTCTGTATCGCGTCAACGGACCTGACCCACTATGGACCGCGATACGGATTCTGCCCGGAAGGCGCCGGCCAGGCCGCATTAAAATGGGCCCGAGAGGTCAACGATATGGAATTCATCGATCTGGCCCTGCGAATGGAGGCCGACCGGCTTCTGGAAGCGGCCCTGGAAAAGGGCAATGCCTGCGGACCGGCCGCGGTCGCCACGGTTGTCGCAGCCGCCAAAGCCATGGGACGCATCTGCGGCATACTGCTCGGACATACCACCAGCTATGACATCATGCTCCAAAAATTCAACCAGTCCAGCGAAGAATCCGTCGGCTATGCGGCAATTGTGTTTTAAGCAAGTCGGTTCTCGGCAGGAGCCGAGGGGGTAAGCTGTCCGTAATTCAGAACATTTCGCATCCCCTAATGCCGGTTCTGCCGTAAAATTCCTATTGCAAATCTTTTCTATATAGTTATAATGTGTCATTTCCACTTTTAGGAAAAGCAGTTGCGTATGTTTCCTGCCGCAGGGACGGGTTGTTTGTGCGGCCCTATTGGACGTTTAACGAAATTAAAACCACGGTATTCGAGGAGCCAATTGAATGGTATCTTTAGCTGACACACCAGTAAACTTATTTGAAGGCGAATTGCCGAGTTTTGAAAGCATCAAGACGCTGTGGCAATATGTGAACTCCAGCGAGATGAACCGCAATGCCTTCCGCAAGCAGGCTGAAAACCACAAAGACAACAAGGTCAAGGGTATTGCCCTGCTGCTGTGCGGCGACGTCGCCGAGGCGGTCAAACTGCTGGACAAGGGCAAAGACTGTGCCCAAAAATGCATGGCACTGGGATATGCGCACCGAAAGTTGGGCAATTTTGACAAAGCCATCGAGGCGTTTGAGGCCGCCGCCCAGCAAAGCGACGGGATCGCCGCGGCACTGGAAAAGTGTGAGACATCCCGCCAGGCAGGTGATTTAAAAGCGTGCGAAAAAGTCCTGAAATCGTGCAGCAATTTTGAGAATGTCAGCGCCGAATACCATTATCAGAAAGGAAAGGTTCTGGATGCCCAGGGCCAGTACGACAAGGCCATGGACGAATATGAGCATGCGATTGATCTGGATAACGGTCATGTCAAGTCGCTGTTTCAACTGGCGTATTCATTTAACCTTCGCGGCGACGAAAAAGAAGCGCTTCATTACTATCAGGAAGTGGTTAAGGTGGCGCCGGCTCATGTGAACGCCCTTTTGAATCTGACCGTACTCTACGAGGACACGGGCGATTATGACAATGCCCTGAAATGTGCCGAAAGCGTACTGGAGTCCCATCCGAATCATGCCAAAGCGGAGCTGTTCCGAAAAGACATCACCAGCGCCAGCGTGATGCTCTACGATGAGGAGCGGGAAAAACGCCGCGATCGACAGAATAAAATCCTTGAAATTCCAATTTCTGATTTCGAACTGTCTGTTCGCAGCCGCAATTGCCTCAGAAAGATGAATATTATCACGCTGGGCGATCTGCTGCGGACAACCGAGGCCGAACTGCTTTCGTATAAGAACTTTGGCGAAACGAGTCTTCAGGAAATCAAGAAAGTCCTGGACTACAAAGGATTGCGGCTGGGGATGGCGCTGGAAGATAAAGCCGGCACCAAGCCGATTGATCCGGAAATCGCCAACCAGGCCAGCCCTGAAATCCTGAATCAGACCATCGAAGACCTGAATCTTTCCGTGCGGGCCTATCGTGCACTCGACCGGTTGGGTGTGAAGACCATTCTCGAATTGATCAACAAAACCGAAGCGGAACTGCTGGGCTGTAAGAATTTCGGCGTAACCAGTCTGAATGAAATCAAGGAACGTCTGGAAGGCCTTGGATTGGGCCTTCGAAAGCTTGAGTAGCCGTATTCGAGCTGCTTGTGCATCCGTTAAGGGAATGAGACTATACAAGCAAAGCATTTGCAGGCCCTCAACATTGCCAAATCCGGCGTTGTGGGCCTGTGTGGTATGTATGTTGATGATGGCGGGATGCCGCCATCGCCCCGCCGAACCGACGCCCGGGATAGAAAGTCCCGAGCAGACATGGGTGCGGGTTTTGCTCTTTGGCAATCTAAGAGAGTGCACAGTTTCTTCGGTCAGCGGGCTTGACGTCCGGGACGTCGACAGCGGCACCGTGGCAACATTTCGAAGCGATGAACCGTTTGCCGTGCGGCTTTCGGCCGGCGTGCTGTATGTCGGTGAACACCGGATCGGCCGTGATGTGCTGGTTCGCCCACAGGATCCGTATGTATTTGAAATCAACGATACCCCCTATCGCGGGTATCTGCGGCTGCGTGTGCTTGAAGAGGAACAGGGATTTGAGGCGGTCAATCATGTTCCGCTGGAATCGTACCTGCTTGGCGTCGTCGGGGCCGAAATGCAAAGCTACTGGGAACCGGAAGCGCTGAAGGCGCAGGCGGTGTCATCACGAACGTACTGCCTTTATATTAAGGACCGATTCGGGCGAGACCGCACGTGGGATATGACGCGGTCGGAATCGACCCAAATGTACGGCGGCCTGAAGGCAGAGACGGCGATGATCCGGCAAGTTGTCGAAGACACATCCGGTCAGATTCTGGTGTGTCCTGGCAGAATGCATGAACGGAACGTGATTTTTCCCGCCTTCTACAGCAGTTCCTGCGGTGGTCATACGGAAGCGGCGGAAAATATCTTCGGGGGCGAACCCGTCGCATCGCTTTGCGGCGTTGGGTGCCCCTATTGTGCAAACGTGGCCCGACGCAGCCATTTTTACTGGAAGCCGGTAGAGATGAAAATGTCGGAGATCAGCGAGAGACTGCTGGTGCGATATCCGACACTGGAAAAACTTGAAGCGATCACCGATTTCAATGTCACGAAGCTGGGCTATAAAAGCCGGATCCTCCGGGTCGAACTGATCGGAAAAAACGGAAAAAATGACACGCTTCGAGGCGAGGATTTTCGTTTATCGCTGGATCCGACAGGCCGGAAAATACGAAGTGCCATCTTCAGCGTCGAAAAGCGAGGAAGTATGGTGACTTTCCAAAACGGACTGGGATTCGGACACGGCGTGGGATTCTGTCAATGCGGCGCCCAAGGGATGGCCCGACAAGGCAAAACGTATGAACAGATACTGGACCATTATTTTCCCGGTTCCAAGCGAGTCAAGATAGAGTGATCGCGATTGAAAATTCCCGTTGGGTCGCGGCTATGTAGGCCTGCGACCGTAAGTTACGAATTGACTCGCGGGAATTTCCTACCCTGAAGGGTATAGAGACGTCAAGTGAACCATGAAACCTTACGAATTAATCAATCACGACAGGCACAGCGGCGCACGGCGCGGGCGGTTGACAACGGCACACGGCACGATTGAAACGCCGGTGTTCATGCCGGTAGGCACACGCGGATGCGTAAAAGGCATTACCCCCGCTCAACTTCGGGCCACGGGGGCACAGATCGTGCTGGCCAATACTTATCACATGCTGATTCGGCCGGGAACGGATGTGGTTGAATCGCTGGGCGATTTGCATGGATTGATGAGTTGGGACGGCCCCATCCTGACCGACAGCGGCGGCTACCAGGTTTTTTCCCTCAGCACGCTGAACCGCATCGGCGATGACGGCGTGGAATTTGCCAGTCATATTGACGGAGCAAAGATTTATCTCGACCCCGCGGTCGCGACGCAAACGCAAAATCGGCTGGGGGCGGACATCATTATGTGTTTTGACGAATGTACGCCGTGGCCCTGCCCGGCAGAACATTTGAAAAAAGCCGCCGAGCGGACGATCCGGTGGGCGAAACAATGTAAAGAGGCCCACTGCAACGAAAAACAACTGCTGTTCGGCATCGTCCAGGGCGGCATTGATACGGAACTGAGAAGCAGCTGTGCACAGGAATTGATACTGATGGATTTTGATGGATACGCCATCGGCGGCCTGAGCGTCGGCGAAGGCCACGATCACATGATCCGAACCGTTGGGCATACGGCCCCCCTGCTGCCGGAGGAAAAACCGCGCTACCTGATGGGTGTCGGGATGCCGGTCGATATTGTCGAGGCGGTACGGGCCGGAGTTGACATGTTCGACTGCGTGCTGCCAACGCGAAACGGGCGAAACGCGTATGCTTTTACCAACAACGGCCCGCTTCGCCTGCGAAACAGCAAGTATGTTGCGGATACGCAGCCGATTGAGCCGGGATGTCCCTGTTACGCCTGTCAGAATTTCGGCAAGGGAACGATTCGCCACTTTTTTAATGTGGGCGAGATGCTGGGCCCTATATTGGTATCGATTCATAATTTAACCTATTATCAACGGCTCATGAAGACCATTCGGTCTCAGATCGAGAACCAGACGTTCAACGATTGGGCCGATGAATTTTGTGCGAAACATAAAACGGAAACCGAAGACGAAACAAACAGCAAAGGAACGATGCAATGAACAATATCTGGATATTAGCAGAAGCAGGCGATGGCGAAGGCCAAGTCATTACCATGGAAGAGTCCTCCGGAACGGAAACCCAAAATACCGGCACCCTTGAAAACGGTGCCAACGGCACAACGGAAACACCCCAGACGCAATCGCCTGGATCCAACCCCCTGTTTTTTGTCATGATCGCGGTTTTGGGTGTTTATATGTTTTTTATTATGTTCCGGGGTCCGAAGAAAAAACAGCAGGAACATCAGAAGATGGTGCAGGCGCTGTCGAAAAATGACCGCGTTCGCACAATCGGCGGCATTTTCGGCACGGTGCTGGATGTCCGGGACGATGAAATCGTGCTGAAGATCGATGAATCCACCAATACCAAGATGCGTGTCAGCCCTCAGGCGATCGCCACGGTTTTGACGGATAAAGCCGAATAAGGCAAAATCGCCGGCATCAGTTCAAACAAGAAAACGAAAATTTATTTTCAGGAATCGGTTATGGATAAGAATTTAATCTGGAAAAGCTTATTAATCGTCATTGTTGTTGGTCTGATCGGGATCAATGTCTATCCCCCGCAGGAAAAGCTGAAACCGGGAATTGATCTGGCCGGCGGTACCAGCTTGATCTATGAGATTGACACGACAGGTCTGAAACCGACAGAACGGAAGGGACTGGCTCAGAACATGGTCCCGATCCTGCTGAAACGCATCGATCCGACTCACGTGGCCAATATCATTATGCGTCCCCAGGGCGATTCCCGAATCGAAATTCAACTGCCGGTCGCCAGTTTGGATACCCGCAACAAACGGCAGTCCTACGAAGACGCCCTGATGGCGTTGCAGGCGGAAAACATCAATCTGCTGAAGATCCGCCAGGCCCTGACGCTTCCGGCTGATCAGAAAACCGCCATGTTTGACAGCTTCTCTGGTAATAATCAGGAACGCCGCGAGATCCTTACGACACTGGCTGAGGTATATAATCAGCGCAGACAGGCACAGACCCAGCGGGATTCGCTTACTGCTGAAATGGATGGCGTGAAAACGGCCATGGCAGAAGCCGGGCTGACGTTTGATTCGCTGCAATATAAAATCAGCGACTGGGCCAAACAGGAAAGCGATACACGTAAAGACAGCGTTGAGACCTATGTCAAAGAGACTATCCCCCAAGACGTTGTCGTCGAAGGCCAACTGAACGAAGAGCAGCTCAAAGCCGTTGGACTGATCAATGAGTATCTGAAACTCTACAAGAAATGGGCGCCGGTTGTCGACGATCTGACAAGGCCCGAAGACGGCTTGAACGCCCGATGGAACACCGCCATCGAGGACCTGGCCAAGCTGAATCTGAACATTGATCTGGTTCGTGAAGTTCTGGAGATGCCGGCAGGTTCCGCCACCCGCACTGAAAAGCTCACTGCCTTTAAGGAGCAGTTCCCCGGCCGCAGTTCTCTGATCGACGCGGTTGTTTCCGCCTATGACAACTATCGCAAGGTTGGCGGGCGACTGGATGACCCGGAAGACCTCAAACGGATGCTGAAAGGGTCCGGGGTTCTGGAATTTCGTATTTTGCCGACCGGCGATGACGGCGACATGGCCCTCCTGCAAGCCCGGGTTGAAGAATTGGCGAAGCAGGGTCCGAAACTGGCCTCTCACGGGGATTATACCTGGTGCGAAATCGAAGATCCCGAAACCTTTGCCGCTCCCGGGATCACCGGGACTTTCGGCGAAAAGGAATATATCCTCTGCAGCAACAAAACCAATGAGAAAATGCTGCATGACGGCGACAAAAAGTGGAAACTGAATAAGGCCTATCCGACAAGCGACCAGCAGGGACGCCGGGCGATTGGTTTTACATTTGACGATGTGGCCGCGAACCGGTTTTTCAATATTACCAGCAATAATATCGGCAAGCCCCTGTGTATCCTGCTGGATAATAAGGCCATCTCGGCTCCAAATATTCAAAGTGCCATTCGTTCTTCCGGCATCATCACCGGGTCGTTTACACAAACAGAAATCTCCGATATGGTCAACAAGCTCAATGCCGGCTCGTTTCCGGCACGGCTGAGCGAGGTTCCCATCTCCGAAAAGACCATCAGTGCCACCATCGGCGTCGACAACCGGGATAAGGGTATCGAGGCCGGAAAATGGGGGATGGGGGCTGTGGTGGTGTTTATGTTAGGATACTATCTGCTCAGCGGAGCCATCGCGGATATCGCGCTCGTATTGAACATTGTGCTTGTCCTGGGCATCATGGCCCTTCTGCAATCAACTTTCACATTGCCCGGTATCGCCGGTTTAATTCTGACAATCGGCATGAGCGTGGACGCCAATGTGCTGATTTTTGAACGCATTCGAGAAGAACAGAAACGGGGTTCGTCAGTAAAACCGGCTATCGCCAACGGCTACGCCCGCGCGTTCCGAACGATCTTTGATGCCAACATTACAACATTCGGCGTGGCGGCCATCCTCTACATGGCCGCTTCGGAAGAGATCAAAGGATTCGCAATTGTGTTAATGCTGGGTATTCTCGCAAGTATGTTTACCGCCCTGTTTGTGACCCGTGTCATCTTCGACTGGCTGACCAGCACCCGCCTGCTCACAAATAAACTGGCAATGCCCTGGGAAGTCGCCCGGGACGCAAAGGTTAACTGGATGGCATTACGGCCTGTCTTCCTTGTGATCTCAGGGATCTTAATGATTGGCGGATTAGCTGTCTTTTTCACGCGGGATGACGCCAAAAACAGTAAGTATGATATCGAGTTCATCGGCGGCACCAGTGTTGAAGTAGAGTTCAAAAACGGTTCCCCGTATGAAAATAAGCAAGCTGAGGTTGATAGAGTCATTCAGGAATACCTTAATCCCGTTAAGGTCTATGCCGTCGGTAATACCGGCCGTCAGTTTGAAATCAGCACCACGCTAACAAACAAAACCACCGCCCTGTTGACATTTAAGGACGCAGGTAATACCCCCGAAACTGTAACAGAAATGATTCGTAAGGCGTCAGAGGCGTCGAACCGAACGCTGTCAAATCTAAATGTAACCCCCACACAGAGCAATGCGTTTACAGTATCCACCAGCCGTGTGAACGCGACGCTGGTTGAGGAAGTTCTGACAGCCGCTGTCGGAGACGCCGCGACTGTTTCGAATGTTGAAGTTCAGGAAGTTGTCAGCGACGCAGTGCGGGAAGCATTTAAGGATTATCTGGCAATCCGTGAGAACATGGGGCTGCGTGTTGTTTCTGAAGAACAAATCGAACCGGATTCAGAAAATGCTGCATTGCTGGCGGATTATCTGGGCGGTGTGATGATAACCTGTGAACTGGAACGAGAATGTACCGCCGGTAATCTCAAGGCCCGCATTCGCGATTTGCAGTTTAAGCCGGACATGCAAGCGATTGAATGGCATCGCTACCAGATTCTTAAAACCAATCTGACCGAACCGCAGGACGATGAAAAACTAACCAGCTTTGTCTATGTCAGCGCTCATCCGGAGGCCGGGTATCGTGAACTGGATGCGAACGAGTGGCAAAGCTATGTCGATAACGAAAAGACCAAGCTCATTGGTGCCGCTTCGCTGGAAACATCGCTGTCCCGCGTGACCCAGATCGACCCGTCCATCGGCTCGCAGGCCAAGCAGCGTGCCCTTGTGGCCATCATCCTGTCGCTGATTGCGATTGTGGGCTATATCTGGGTGCGGTTCGGCACCGCCCGCTATGGCTTTGCGGCCATC
Source organism: Phycisphaerae bacterium (assembly GCA_029858345.1). Lineage (GTDB taxonomy): Bacteria > Planctomycetota > Phycisphaerae > Sedimentisphaerales > Anaerohalosphaeraceae > 4572-13. Next base: position 2,325 of record JAOUFG010000084.1, on the reverse strand, counting down.
GCCGCCCTTGTTCATGACGTATGCATTACACTGGGGCTGGTGACTGCATGTTATTATCTATCGGAAACATCCATTGGTAAGGCCTTGGGTATTCAGGACTTCAAAATTAACCTTGAAATGATCGCGGCCTTTTTGACGATTATCGGTTATTCTCTCAACGATACCATCGTTGTATTCGACCGGATTCGTGAAAACCGCGGCAAACTAAGCATCCTAACCCCGGAGATGATCTCCGCAAGTATCAACCAGACACTGTCGCGTACGCTGCTGACCTCTTTTACCACGTTCCTGGTTGTGTTGGTGATGTATATCTGGGGTGGAACGGGCCTGCGTGGATTTACCTTTGCATTGCTGGTGGGTATTATTGTCGGAACGTATTCCTCCATTGCAATCGCCGCTCCGATCCTTCTGTTAAGCGGATCCAAAGACACTAAAAAATAATCAAAAAAGCTTATTAAAACGTCTAAAGGCCGGATTTTTCTATTGAATCCGGCCTTTTTATGTGCTGCCATCATATTCAAAAAAAACGCCAATGCCGAATAATGGCGGTTTTAAGTGAAATTTTGGAAGAAAATCGCTCTTTTTCGTAACCAATTCGCAGATTCGCTCACTATCTTAACGGATGTCCGGCTCTTGAAATGGGTTGATTTTATGAAACAAAAACCCTATAGTAAAAGCAGATGGTTAATGATGTGATCCGATTATTGATCCAAAATCAATGCGATCCAAAGGGATCGACATCCTCGCTTTTAATACAGCCCCCATTGGCCGGAGGTCTTTTGTTCTCTTTGAAAAATCAAGACAAGACGATTTCCCATATCGGCTTTTCCGGGCAGGATGACGTTCAAAAGTCCCAAAACGGGGATGCCGAAGCGTTTCGTCGCTTGGTCCAACGGCATCAGGAACATGTTTCCAAGCTGATGTGGCGATTCACACGGGATAAAAACAGCCACCAGGAACTGGTTCAGGAAAGCTTTGTAGAGGCCTATTTATCTCTGCACAGCTATAAAGCCCGGGCCCCTTTTGAGCATTGGCTTTCACGAATTGCCACGCGCGTGGGATACCGTTACTGGAAGCAGCTGAAACGGCATCCCCACGTATCGCTCCAGGACAGCGACTGGAAGCAGATTACCGAGAAACAGCCGGAATCCATCAGCCCCGAAGACGCCGCCGGCATTGTTCATCAGTGCCTTTCGGAACTGCCGCCTCGGGATCGACTGGTGTTGACGCTGCGTTATCTGGAGCAATGCGATGTTGAGGAAACCGCTCGGCGAACCGGTTGGAGTCTGTCTCTTGTCAAAGTTCAGACTCACCGCGCCAAACAAAAACTGAAGAAAGTTCTCGAAAAAACGAATATTCAATTTGAGATGTAACGATGAAAAAACAAAGATTTGAAAATCTGGTTTTACTGGCATGCCAGGAATCCTGTCCCTGCGTTGACGTGACCGACGGGGTCATTTCCGCGGTCTCGGCGGTGATTCATCGAAACGCGAAATATGACCGAACCTATACATGGATGGGCGCCGCTTCGGCGGCCATTGCCGCCTGCATCCTGGTCGCCACAACGTTCTTCTGGCAGTCAAGCACGGATTCCGTCAGTGAAATAATGACTTATGTTTCATGGGTAACACAATGAGCCAACCGGAAATAAATCCTGATAAACTGGTCCCCAAGCCGGTCCTGAAACCGGCGATTTTCAGTGTTCTGATCCTGGTATCCGGAATCATCATCGGCTCGGGGGTAACGCTCATGACGGCCGAAAGATTCAAAAAGAAATCGGTTCCGCCAGGCCCGGAATATCTGTCGGGACGTATGATCAACCGCCTCGTCCGGGAACTGAACCTTTCACCCGAGCAACAGTTGCAGTTGGACCCCATTGTGAAACAGCACATGGAAGCGATGGACAAAATTCGTCAGGAAGCCCGCCCTCAGATCTCCGAAGAAATCAAACAGATGAACGACGGGATTATGGCCCTCTTAGACGAGGGGCAAAAGAAGATCTGGACAGATAAGATCCGGCGGATGCAGGACAATTTCCCCCGCATGGGTTCACGTCGCGGGCCGAGATCGCCAAGAGACAGGCCCGAACCTAATTCCAGGTCCGAAGACCCCCGCCCTCCCCGCTATTTTCGAAATGGCAGGCCGCCGGAAAATCGGGGACGCCCGGATGCGCCTCTTCCTCCGAGAGATGAGGAAACAGAGATAATATGTAGGCCATCCTAAAATCGCTCGTATAATGTTTGCAAACCGTATTGTAAACATTATTGAAAGGATGGCCCATGAGTACCTTAACAAAAGTCGAAACCTTTTTCAATCATGTAACTT
>JAOUFG010000178.1 GCA_029858345.1 Phycisphaerae bacterium | reverse complement strand
ACCGCCAGATCTGGCAGGACTTTCTCAATGCCACAATCCCCCAGAGCATTACCCAGTTCTTCTTTTTCGATGGGGAAAAGATTCAGGAGATCGCCTCCGATGATCACTCCGAAGTCCGGCTCAAATCCTCGTTGGAAGCAGCCCTGGGCATCCAGTACATTAATCGCCTCTCACAGGATATCACCTATGTCAAAAATGACGAACGTAAAAACTTTGTTGAAATCTCCGACGAGGACCTTCAGTTTAAGGAAAGCCAGTTAAAACTCGAAAAAAGTAAGCTGGACAAAAAGAAGGTCGAACGTGCCGAGCTTCAATCACAATTGGACCAGTTCAAGGCAGAAAAAGAAGAAGCCGAAAAACGCTTCAAAGCGGCGTTTCATGCCGACCCCGCCACACAGGAAAGCCAGCGGCAGCGGGATAAAATGCGGATTCAGGCATCCAACCGTCTCGGCCAGGTGGAAAATGAAATTAAAACACTCTGTGAAAAATCACTGGCCTATTCGTTAGCAGGCGGTCTGTTTGCCCCGATTAAAAAACAAATCGACACCGAAAGAGAAACTGCCCAGTACGAGGCGATCAAAGAACATGCCGCTGAACTGGCCAAGCAGATCGTCCGGGTGGTTGAAGAACCCGAACCCATCTATCGTGAGAAACTGACTCCGGATAAAATGGCCGAACTGGAACAACGAATCTTTCACCTTCTGAGCAAAGGCAATCCCGCATCGGATATTCCCAAGGTCCTCAATCTTTCAGAGCGGGATGCAGTGAAGGTTCTGCAAAAGATTGATGAGATCGAAAAGAGTGAAATTTTCATGGTGACTCCGCTGTTGGAGGAAAAAGCCCAACTGGAAGCTCAAATCCGTCAACTGGAACGGGACTCCCTGTTTGGCGCCTCCTCCGATTCTGAAAAAGAATTGTTCGATCAGCTTCAGGCCGAAATTGAGAGCTATGCCACGCAGATCGGCCGTAAGACCGAGCAGCTAAATTCGCTGGATGACGACATCTTGACGATGGAAAAACACATTCAGGACCTCCAGGCGGAAATTGATACGCTTTACGACAAGCACCATATTTCCCGCGACAAGGTTGAATTTTTGAACGAATGTGATGCACTGGCGAATCTGTTGAATCAGTTTGTCATTCGACTCAGACAGAATAAAATCCATCTATTGCAGGAAAAAACCTTTGAAATGTACCTTCGCCTATCCAGCAAAAGCGGTTTGATTAAGGACCTGAAAATCGATGAAAAAACCTATGAAATCACCGTAACCGGCCGCGATGGAACCGAGATCAAAAAGTCCGGTCTTTCCGCCGGCGAAAAAGAAATATTCGCCGTTTCCCTGTTATGGGGTCTGGCCCAGACCAGTGAGCTAAAGCTGCCGATTATTATTGATACGCCGCTGTCCCGTTTGGACAGTGCCCACCGGGACAATATCGTCAATAACTATTTCCCGAACGCCGCCGATCAGGTCATCATACTTTCGACCGATACGGAAATCGACACCGAATACTATAAGATGCTGGAACCGCATTTAAGCGGTGCCGCCAATCTGGAATTTGATCAGCGGCAGGAACTGACAACCGTAAAAGAAGGCTATTTCTGGGAGAACTAAACCATGGCCGACAGACTATTTACCACCAGCCAGACGGACGAAATTTTAAGCGCCTTGCGGTATGATACAAAACTTGAAAAATCCACACTGGCCCGAATAGCGTTCGTGCTTTCGTTGACACAAGACGGAGCCAATGTAAACGCCTTTGCAGATTTTGGCGGCGGTGAACTCAAACGACCCACCTTTATTGGTTCCGATGAATTGTTCTTGCGAACACTGATTGCGTCCGTTCACAAAACACCGGATCTAACCGAGGAGCAGTTTTTTTCCAATAAATCCATTATCAAGAACCATATCGATAACGGCAGCTTGATTCTGTATCGGCTGTTTGAAGAATGCGGAAAAAGTGCATCTAAGCTGATGGCTCGGTTGGTCGAATTGGTGGAGTTTGAGGGACGCAGGGAACTGCTGGGTAAGGACCTGGATATCTTCATCGGTAAAGAAATCCTCAATAAGCAGGATGTGGTGTTGGAGTTGAATAACACCGTCAAACATGCCAACTCGCATTTAGCCATCATGGGCAAGCCCGGTGTCGGTAAGACCCAGTTATTATTAAAAATCCTGTCCGATATTCGGGTCCAGTCAAACTATCAGACGCATTTTATTCTGTTCGATTACAAGGGCGATGTCGTCAGCAATCAGCGGTTTTTGGAAGTTTCCAAAGCGACGCCGTATCGCTTGATGCAGGACCAGCAGAATTTGCCGGTAAACCCGTTTATTCTGCCGGATTATTCGGACCAGTCGATCACGTTGTCCGCCAGAGAAAAGGCCGAAAGTTTCTCTTCGATCAATTCCAAATTGGGTGTGGTTCAAAGGGGGAATCTGGCGGATGCGATTCGCGGCGCCTATGCCAAACGCGCAAACGCTCAAAAACCCTATCCGGACTTCCAGGATGTCTATGAGATCGCCACCTTGATGTATGATGAAGAGAATAAAAATCCGGATACCTTAATCGAAACCCTGCGGGATCTTTCCAGTTTTGACTTGTTCTGGAAACATGGTGACACAAACGATCCATTCGACCGGATTTCAAATCGAACCCTGTTAATCGATCTGCACACCATGCCCGTCTTGAAGGAGTTGGTGGCGTATCTGGTGATCGAGCGGTTATATAAAGAAATGGCCTCACTACCGGATAGTCCCATTCATAACGGCAGACGAACCATCCGTACCATTTTAGTGATTGACGAGGCCCATAATTACCTCAGCCAGAAGAACATCTTCCTGCAGCGGATTATCCGTGAGGGCCGTTCCAAGGGGATCGTGGTCTTCTTTGCTTCACAATCTCCGAACGATTACCAGCAGGACTTCTTCAATTTCCAGGAGTTATTGGAATTTGCTCTGATTTTCCAGTGTGAAGGTGTGACCGGCCCGTCAATTCAAAAGATTCTGGGCTGTAACAGCAAGACCGCTAAAGACCTCCAGACCGAGATTGC
>JAOUFG010000007.1 GCA_029858345.1 Phycisphaerae bacterium | reverse complement strand
GATAATCCACGAATATCAGACTGATTCATCGTCGAAGCCGCCTGCACCTGGAAGTGTTTTCAAGAAAATGTAAAAATAACAAAATGATAACTTGACAAAGGTCGTTCCATATCAGCCGCGGGTGCAGTCGCGGCGTAGCCGAAGGCGAAGACGGACGGAACCCGTGGTTAGCAATACGGTGCTATTGACGACCCTGTAGGGGTCGAACATTTGAACTGTAATTTGAGTTGGGATGGTTTGTTCAACCCCTGCGGGGTTGTGAATATTTTGGGTATCTGATACCACGGGTTCCGGCCTTCGGCCTTCACCCGCGGCTATTATTGTGATGACCCCTTCGGGGTCCAGTGTGGATTAGATGATGAGCGATAAAGACACTAAAAAAGCGAGTAAGGAAATCAAGCTTCTGGAAAAGAAGGTTGAAGAGCTGGAAAGCCAACTTAAGGAACTGGCCGCGGAGAAACAAACCGTTTTTGAACAGCTTCAGCGGGTCAGTGCCGACTATGCAAACTATCAAAAACGCGCTCCAAAGCAAATCGCTGATTCGGTCGCGTATGAAAAAAAGGCGATCCTCCGCTCACTGCTGCCGTCGGTCGATAACTTTGAACACGCCCTTTCCCATGCATCGGCCGCAACCGGCGAAGAAGCCGTAGACAACCTCGTCAAAGGAATTCAACTGGCCTTTGACCACATGCTGGACGCCTTGAAAATGCACGGGGTCAAACGCATTGAGGCGATGGGACAGTCCTTTGACCCGAATCTGCACGAAGCGATGATGCGGCGAAGCGAACCCGACAAAGAGGACAACACCGTGCTGGAAGTCTATCAGGCCGGCTATATGATGGGCGAGCAGGTTCTGCGGCCCAGCAAGGTCATTGTCAACATGATCGAACAGGAACAACCGGCCCAACAGCAGGCACCGAAAGACGTCGACGAAACCACTGATACAGAACCGGAGGTGTAAGATGCCGACGTATGAATACAGGTGCAGCAACTGCGATCATGAATTAGAGGCGTTTCAGTCGATTACCGCCAAGTCACTGAAGAAATGCCCCGAATGCGGCAAGCTCAAACTCCAACGCCTGATCAGCAGCGGCGCCGGGCTGATCTTCAAAGGCAGCGGCTTCTACGAAACCGACTACCGCAGCGAAAGCTACAAAAAGGGTGGCGAAAGCGAAAAGCCCAAGAGCGATTCAGTAAAAACCGACAGCAAAAAAAAACCGAAGGCCGAAACAAAAAAAGCGGATGCAAAACCCGCTGCGAAAAAGAAAACCGAATCCAAATAATTTCAGAGCCCCGACAGTAATGGAGGGGGCGGAATGGGGAAGCCAAGTCCAAAGTGTTCGTGTTTTACCCGCTCCATGACTGTCGCGGCTCTGATTATTTAATCAACTTCGCCAATTCGCGGAATTTGGGGTGTTTGGAATCGCGCAGCAGTTCAAACAGGAGCATTTCGGTGGAGGTGATGACCGCTCCTTCCTTAGCCATACGCTGCAGGCCGATGTGTTTGTTTTCATTCGTTCGTGAAGAGGTCGCGTCCGCCACCACATGAACATACAGGCCGTGCTGAATCAGATCCATCGCCGTTTGGAAAACACAAACATGGCTTTCGATGCCGCAGATAATGGCGGTTTGTGACTGGAGTTCATCAATACGTTTCATAAACGCTTCATCGCCGCCGCAGCTAAAGGTGGATTTGTCAATTGGCTCTGCGCCCTCCAATAAAGAAGAAAGTTCCGCCACTGTCGGCCCCAGCGCCTTGGGAACCTGCTGGCACCACAAGATGGGAATATCGAGGGCTTGGGCGATCTGAATCAGTACCGCCGTATTTTTCATGACCTGTTCGGGATTGGCCATCACAGGTAAAAGCTTTTCCTGAATATCAACGATCACAAGGCAGGCGTTTTCAATTGTCAGCATCCGTTCTCCTGTTAAAATTCAACGACGGTCTTCCAAGTCCCGCTCATTCCATCACGCGTTCAATCTGAATCCGCAATCGAACCGTCGGCTGCGAGGGGTCAATAGTATTGACGGCCGGTTGGTTTCTTCCCGTCAGAATCGGGATTGTCAAAGGCGGAGAATCAACGCGATCGATTTCGGAATCCACGGGCCTGTCATCTTTGGCAAAGACATTTTCTTTTTTGATGTTCGCCGAGGCATATTGACTTGCCAAACGTTTTAGCATCTCACGGCTGTCTTCAATCGCAAGCGTCCGCGCCTGTTCGGCCTGGACATTGGGAACATCGACATGACTGTTTTGTTCGTTGTCAATAACGCTCAACGCCACCTGTTGACAGCGCGGCCAAACACTGGCAAGAGAGTCGATCAGGTCAGCAATCTTTTCCGGCGGCGCGGTGATTTCATACGTCACTTCGTCCAAGGTGCGATTTAGTGCGGTAACGCTGATCAGGCCCTTGTCGTAAATCATTTTTTCCGCATAGTTGCTCACGGTCATCGGCTGCTGGGTGCTGAAAGTCAGGACGCCGTCAAAGGGAAGGGACTGGGCAGCGACAGACGGGGTCAACACTGTCGTATCGGACTCGTTGTTCCGGGCCAGTCCGTTTCCGACCGAGGAATAGTCTATCGGCCCCACCGAAGGCGGCTTGATGATTTCGTAAACGACAAACGACAAGATCCCTATCGGCAGCAGCAGCATCGCCGCGGTTGTCAGAACCCGCCGCAGGAACAAATGAGCGGTATCTGTAACCATGGCCCCTGTCCCGGCGGCATCACCCGGAGTCTGCTTGCGTTCAAGCCCCGAAAGCACATCCTCAACCAATGACACCGGAGCGGAATCAACCGGTAACGCGCCGAGGATCTGCCTTTGCCGCTGCATCACGGCAAGCTGCTCCGCAATCGACGGATCATGCCGGAGCAGGCGGTCAAATTCATTTTTCTGACGTTCGGTCGCCTCGTCATCCACCAAGGCGTTCAGCAGTTCTTCTATCTCAATTTTATTTTTTTCACTCATGTCAGCACCGTTTCCAATAATTTCCGCAACTGGGTTCGTGCCCGGCTTAACCGGCTTTTGACGGTTCCGGTTTCAATCTCCAGGACGTCGGCGATTTCGGCATAGCTCATTTGCTCAATATCACGAAGCACCAACACCGCACGGAAGTCCTGCTCAAGCTGACCGATTGTGTTCACAACAAGCCGGGATAGTTCTTTTTGCTGGGCAATCGCTGCCGGATCCAACCCTTTGGGATCAGCCAGCATTGCTGCAAGTTTTCCTTTGTCCTTTTCAAGTCGTTCATTGTCCGTATCCAGAGAGACCGGCGACAGTTTGAAACGCCTCTTGCAATAATTCAGCGTCAGGTTTACCGCCACCCGAAACAGCCAGGTATAAAAGCTGCTTTCTTTGCGAAACGTCGTGATGTTCTCTAATACTTTGACAAACGTATCCTGCGTAAGTTCCGCCGCATCGTCACGATTTTGACAAATTTTATAAATTGTATTATATACTCTATCCTGATACTTGACAATAAGACAAGCCATTGCCTCCCGTTCACCCCGCTGACACCGGCGAACCAACTGTGCATCATCTAAACTCTTATTTTCTCTATGCTTACGATTAAAAATCATGTCTTTTTGTCCTGTTTTGCGGCCCAAACCGGTTGATGCCGCAGACGAATCTCACCCCCAATTATACGCATTTCCAACGCTTCGGGACATGATTGTTTTCCTTATTATGGCTGATACTGCATCTTAAAAAGATCACCAAAACGCTCTTTTCCCACCCTACAACTAACTTCTAAAAGATACTTTTTGCCCGGTTGCGGCACAAATTCCAGGGGCAAATAAAATTCATATCCCCGCAGAAAGTCTTGCCAATGCCGGTCATTGGTGCCGGGGTTATTCAGATTCTGCTCCGACCAGATCGACAAACGCCGGCCGCGCGGGTTCGAAGACAGCGGCTGAAATTCATACAATTCAAACCTCGCGATAAAAGCAGATTTTACCTGTGTATCCAAGGGGTCGATAAACTCAACGAGGGCTTTAATTTCCATTTTATCAGCCACCGAAGGGACCGGAACAAACTCGGTCAAGGCCGAAATACGTATCCGTTCGACCTCGCCGGGTCGAATATCGGAATGCACGAGAACGCCTGACATGTCGCAGCCGAAAAGAATGGCCGCGGCCATCGCCATGAATATCCGCCCGAAGACAGAATACGGCCTCTTGGGCCTACAAGTCTTCATCCAGCAAATGTCCAAAACGGGCCTTCTTCGTTTGAAGATATTTGAGGTTATGTTCGCCGGGCCGTGCCTGAAGTGGGATCTGTTCGACAATATGAATCCCGTACACCTCAAGCCGGGATACTTTCTTCGGATTGTTGGTCAGGATGCGGACATTTTTCAGCCCCAGATCCCGGCAGATCTGGGCCCCAAGACCATAATCGCGTTTATCGGCCATGAATCCCAGCTTGATATTGGCATCATAGGTATCAACGCCCTGCTCCTGCAGCTTATAGGCGTGCAGTTTATTGGCCAAACCAATGCCCCGTCCTTCCTGACGCAGATAAATCAGCGCCCCGACCCCTTCTTTTTCAATCATTTCCATCGCCTTAATAAGCTGGTATCCGCACTCGCACCGCTGGGAATGGAAAAGATCGCCGGTCATGCATTCAGAATGGACCCGAATCAGCACCGGCTCGTCATGTTCGATGACGTTTCCGTTTTCATCCAGTTCCCCGACCCCCCCTTTGCAGAGGGCCAAATGCGGCTCCGTTGTTCCGGGGCTTTCATAGCCGATCAGCTTAAATTCGCCGGAATCGGTCGGCAGTTTGACCTCCTGAATGCGGTGAATGTGGGTTTCCCGCTGGAGCCGGTATTCAATCAGATTGGCAATCGTGGTCATTTTCAGCCCATGCGTGCGGCAGTAAACCTCCAACTCCGGAACACGGGCCATCGTACCGTCTTCATTCATAATCTCGCAAATCACACCGGCGGGCCTTAAACCTGCAAGCTGCATCAGGTCCACAGCGCCTTCTGTCTGACCCGCCCGCAAAAGAACACCCCCCTTTCGGGCGCGAAGGGGAAATATGTGGCCGGGACGGGCCAGATCGCTCGCTTTGGAGCCGGGATCTGCCGCCACTCGGAGGGTATGGGCGCGATCGGCGGCACTGATGCCGGTCGTCACACCTTCCCTGGCATCAATGGTTACCGTAAACGCGGTCCCCAAGCGAGCGGTGTTCTGCATCGTTTGAGGGTGCAGATTGAGTTCGTCACAGCGCTCTTCGGTCAGGGGCATACAGATCATCCCCCGCCCGTGGGTTGCCATAAAATTGATGATCTCGGGCGTTACAAGTTCCGCCGCACAGACAAGGTCGCCCTCATTTTCACGATCCTCGTCATCGACCAAAACGATCATACGGCCTTGTTTCAGTTCTTCCAGTATTTCAGGTATTTCGCTAAATTGACTCATTCAGGACTATCCAACATCAATTCATCTTTATTTTGCGTATTGTGGAATTCTTCAATATAGCGAATTCCGCGATAAATGTAAACAAAAGTTGCCAATATGGCACAAACCCCGGTCGTCCACCAGGTAATCGCGGTTACAAGCGGCCAAAAATGTATCCAGCCGGCCATCTCCGGTCCGATCAAAATCGAGGAAACCATAACAATCTGAAGGAACGTGGATGCCTTACCCGCCCACACCGGTCGAATGTGGACTTGAACAGTGAGTAAATAGGTGACAAGAAAACCCAACAACAGCAGCACATCCTTGCCGACAATCAACACCACAACCGCTAAGGGCAAATGAAAACCTTCGATGGCTGTTTGCGGGACACAAAGAATCACGCTGGCGCAGGTGATCATCAATTTGTCCGCCACCGGATCCAGAAAAGTTCCCAGAGCGGAAACCTGCTTTTTGACACGTGCCAGATAACCGTCCACCGCATCGCTGACGGCCATCACCAAAAATATCACGATGGCCCCGCCGCGGAACCCGTTTCCGTAGTCAGGGTGGTTCGTTTGCAGCAAACAGATCACAAACGGAAAAATCAAAAGAATTCGAAATATTGTGACATAACTGGCCAGCGATAAATACATAAAATTCACCGATAAACGCCCTTAAGAAATCACGTTAAAAAGAAACCTCAGATTCGGGGTCAATTATCGCATAAATCCGGGAATTTCACAATGCTATTCTCGGCGCCGTTATCTTCATTTCCTTCTCTCGGTACGGAAAAAATGGTTTAACCCAACAGGAAACTACATATATGTAGATAAGACTTGGGTTTGTAAACAATAATGTAGATTTTTAGGCATTGCCACAGCCGCCCGATAACTCTTAACTCCATATAATAAATAAGGATATGGAAATCAAGATCGTTTTCTAACAATTGGCGCCCATTTTGCATAACAGAATGATGAATGTGTTGTGCGCCCAAAAGTGCAGGGACGAAATACCTGATGATGTTCTTTGGTCGCCCGGCAAGGAATGCTTGAAATAAAGTAGGTTAACGATAGAATGTTAAACTGTACATGTCCCGGGAAAAGTTTTTCAGGTACGGTGCAAATAAATGATAGGCCCTTAAAAAAGTTTCCGAAAAGGAGAACTCATGAGGAACGAACAAGCACAAATCATGGACATTTTCGGCATCAATGTTTTCAACGATGCTGTGATGCGGCAAAGACTGCCGAAAAATACGTTCACGGAATTCTGCCAAGTACGTCAGGGACAGGGAGAGTTCAGCACTGCTCTGGCGGATGTGATCGCCAACGCTATGAAGGATTGGGCAATCGGAAAAGGAGCCACCCATTATTGTCACTGGTTCCAGCCAATGACCGGCCTGACCGCAGAAAAACACGACTCATTTATTTCACCTACCGCGGACGGCAAAACGGTTCTGGAATTCAGCGGCAAGGAACTCATTAAAGGTGAACCGGATGCCTCGTCCTTTCCTTCGGGTGGATTGCGTGCCACCTTTGAAGCTCGCGGGTATACGGCCTGGGATTGCACCTCGCCGGTTTTTATCAAGGGGAAAATCCTCTATATTCCCTGTGCGTTCTGCTCCTACACAGGCGAAACCCTGGATAAAAAGACGCCTCTGCTGCGTTCGATGGAAGCGCTGAGTAAACAGGCCGTTCGCGTTCTGAAAGTTCTGGGAGAAACCAGCGTCCAATCCGTTACGACCACGTTGGGCTCCGAACAGGAGTATTTTCTGATCGACAGAAGCTTTTTTGAAAAACGCCTGGACCTTGTTTTGGCGGGTCGAACCTTGTTTGGTGCCCCGTCGCCGCGCGGCCAGGAAATGGAAGATCACTACTTCGGCACCCTGCACGAACGCGTTGCCGCTTATATGAATGATGTCAACAGCGAACTGTGGAAACTCGGCGTTTCAGCTAAGACACAGCATAATGAGGTATCGCCGGCACAGTATGAACTTGCGCCGTTGTTCGGAACCGTCAACGTTGCAACCGATCACAACCAGTTAACCATGGAAACGTTGCAGAAGATGGCCCTGCGGCATGGTTTTGTCTGCCTGTTGCATGAAAAACCCTTTGCCGGCGTCAACGGTTCCGGCAAACACAACAACTGGTCCATGCTGACCAACACCGGCAATAACCTGCTGGATCCGGGCAGCACCCCGCATGAAAACATGGTCTTTCTGGTCTTTTTATGTGCTGTTATCCAAGCCGTTGACAGATATGCCAAACTGTTGCGTGCCGCAGTTGCTAACCCCGGCAATGAGCACCGTCTGGGTGCAAACGAAGCACCTCCGGCGATTGTTTCAATCTTCCTGGGTGACCAACTAACGGATATTTTTGAACAACTCGCTGCCGGCGGCGCCAAGTCCTCCAAGAAAAGTGGCGAACTCAAACTTGGAAGCTCAATCCTGCCACCTCTGCCCAAGGACACAACCGACCGCAATCGGACCTCTCCGTTCGCCTTTACCGGTAACAAATTTGAGTTCCGTATGGTCGGCTCCAGCCAGTCCACTGCAGGCCCCAACTTCGTACTTAACACCATCGTAGCCGAATCCCTCAAGGCAATGGCGGACCAGCTGGAAAAATCGAAAAATGTAGTAACAGACGCCCAAAAACTGCTTCAGAAGATCGCCAAAGATCATAGCCGGGTCATCTTCAATGGCGACAACTATACAGACGAATGGGTTGTCGAAGCCAAAAAACGCGGGCTGGCAAATATTCGTTCGACGGTAGAATCCCTTGAAACAATTATGGACAAGGAAAATGTGGATGTTCTCGAGCGGCACAAAGTGCTCACTAAACACGAGCTGCATGCACGAACCGACATCCTGCTCGAAAACTACAGCAAGAGCATCAACATCGAGGCCGGCGTAACACTGTCTATCGCCAAACGCCAGATTCTTCCGGTTTGCATAGACTATTGTGCGAACCTGGCCGCGTCCGTGGGGATTATCGCCGACTCCGGCGTATCCAATAAGGTCGTCAGGAAGTCCCTGGAAAAAGTCAGCGGCCTTGTGGAGGATCTGGACGATGCTATCGAAGACCTTGAAGCGGCGATCGAGAAAGCTCAAAAAATCAGCAAAGCCGTCCAGCAAGCTCGCAGCTATCGCGATGACGTTATTCCGGCGATGGCTCAGGTTCGTCAGGCCGCCGACGCATTGGAGATGTTGGTCGATGCGGATGCCTGGCCGCTGCCCAGCTATGCGGAAATGCTCTTTTTGCGATAGCCGCATGTAACAAATTAATAAAGTCCCCTAATTCAAGAAGTTTGAAACCTCGCCGAAAGCCCCTTTTTCAGCGAGGTTTTTTACCATAAAAAAGTGTTTCGTTTTTCTAATAATAATCATTAGCAACATAAGCAGTTTTAATAGAAAAATAACATTTTTTTATAAAGCTCCGTCGACATTTAAGACATAAATGATTATGCTAAAAAGTCTTTGGGGTCGTTATCCAAAAATGTAGGCAATACAACCTAAGGAAATAAAATGTCATTAACGCCAAAAGATCAGGGTTTATACGAATCAAGGCGAGAACACGATGCCTGCGGAATCGGTGCGGCGGTCAATATTTCCGGCCAAAAGGACCATTCCATTATTGAATATGCCAAGCAGGTCCTGCTGAATCTGCACCATCGTGGTGCGGCCAGCGCCGACAATGTTACCGGAGACGGGGCCGGCATCCTCTCACAGATTCCGCATGCGTTTTTTAAACAGGAAACGAAGGCATTCGGGTTCGAACTTCCGGACGTGAGTTATTATGGCATCGGTGTTGTTTTCGGCTCGAAAGACACCTCGCTTCGTAAAAAGTGCGACGCGCTCCTTGAAAAGGCGATTGCTGACTATGGAATGAAGGTTCTAGGCTGGCGGGACGTACCGGTTTCGGCAGACTGCCTGGGCGAGATTGCCCTGTCCGCCGAACCATCCATCAAACAGATTTTTATCGACGGCGCAGGCCTCAAGGACCTGCAACTGGAACGAAAACTGTATCTGGCCCGCAAACGCGCAGAACGGCTGGTCAGAGAGAAATTCGGCGACAGCGCCGACGATTTTTATGTTACATCGTTGTCCTGTAAAACGATTTGCTACAAAGGTATGTTCATGGCTTGGCAGTTGTTTTCCTATTATCCAGACCTAAACAATGAACAATTCGCCTCGGCGTTTGCCATTGTACATCAGCGGTACAGCACAAACACCTTGCCGAATTGGAAGCTGGCTCAGCCGTTTCGCTGCATCGCCCATAACGGCGAAATCAACACCCTTAGCGGCAACCGGAATTGTATGCAGATGCGTGAAAAACGCATGGAAAGTCCGATTCTCGGCGGCGATCTTAGCGATCTGCTTCCGGTCCTGACACCGGGGGCCAGCGATTCGGCCAACTTTGACAACATGCTGGAACTGTTGTATTTGTCCGGGCGAAGTATGCCGCATTCGCTGATGATGATGATCCCGGAGGCATTTGGCGACAAATATCATATCAGTGCGGACAAGCGGTCGTTTTATGAGTACCATTCCTCTATTATGGAACCGTGGGACGGACCAGCGGCGATGGTCTTCACCGACGGCCGGTTGCTGGGCGGCACGCTGGACCGAAACGGGCTTCGCCCGAGCCGCTATACGATTACGACAGATGGCATCGTTATTATGGCCAGTGAAACCGGCGTTGTTCAATTTCCCGCGGAAAAAATTCGCACCAAAGGCCGCCTCCGGCCGGGCAAGATGTTTCTGGTCGATACCGAGCAGGGCCGGATTATCACCGACAATGAAATTAAAGGAAAAATATCGCGGCAGAAGCCCTACCGCCGCTGGCTGAATGAGAACCGCATCGAACTCAAGGGACTGCTTGACACCCCTCACCTTGAAGACGGAACACCGGAAACCCTGGCGACACGAATGCGGATGTTTGGCTACACACGCGAGGAGCTGAATGTCCTGCTCAAACCAATGGCGGTTAATGGGCAGGAACCTGTTGGCTCCATGGGCGCCGACAATGCGCTGGCCGTGTTGAGCGACCGGCCCAGGTTGCTGTATGACTACTTCAAACAGCTCTTTGCACAGGTCACCAACCCCCCCATCGACCCGCTGCGTGAAGGGCTGGTGATGAGCTTGATGAGTTTTGTCGGAAAGAAACTCAACATTCTGGATGAAACGCCGGCCCATTGCCGGCAGTTGAAACTGCCGCACCCTGTACTTACCAATGAAGACATAACCCGGCTTCGCCGTATTCGAAAGGGAGATTACAACGTCGAGACAATCAACGCGGTCTTTTTACCGGATAAAGATCTGCCCGACCTGGGCCTTGAAAAAGCGATTAATCGATTGATCTCGGATGCGGAAACCGCCGTTACGAAAGAGAACGCCTCACTGGTGATTATCAGCGATAAAACCGCCAATCGGGACAATGTCCCTATCCCCGCGTTGTTAGCGGTGTCCGCGGTACATCATGCGTTGATCGAAAAAGGGTTGCGCGGCGAAGCGGGGCTTGTCCTCGAAACAGGCGAGGCCCGTGAGGTTCAGCATTTTTGCCTGCTCTGCGGATTTGGCGCCAACGGCGTAAACCCGTATATCGTTTTTGAAACGCTTCACCACATGCACCAGGAAAACGATCTGCCGCAAAGCATGGAAGCATCTCAGATCGCAAGCAATTACATCGCGGCCGTCAAAAAGGGAATTTTAAAAACCATCAGTAAAATGGGTATTTCAACTCTGCGCAGTTATTTCAATGCTCAGCTTTTTGAGGCCATCGGCATTAACAAAGATGTGATTGACAAGTACTTTACCGGCACCAGCTCACGGATCGGCGGCATTGGCCTGGAACAAATCGCTAAAGACGCGACCCGTCGTCATCAAAATGCCTATCAACCTCAAAAGCCCGGTTCCCTGGAGCTGGAATTCGGCGGCGATTATATGTACCGTCTCAACGGCGAGCGGCATCTCTGGAATCCGACAACCGTCAGCAAACTGCAGCACGCCGCAACCTATAACAATCAGAAAGCATACGATGAATTCGCTGCCGCGGTCAATGACCAGGCCAAAAAGTTTTGCACGCTGCGAGGGTTATTCAAATTTAAAGACAGCCAGCCGGTTCCGCTGGAAGAAGTTGAGCCGGCCAGTGAAATCGTCAAACGATTCTGCACCGGCGCGATGAGTCACGGGTCCATCAGCAAAGAGGCACACGAGTGCATGGCGATTGCCATGAACCGCATAGGCGGCATGAGCAACACCGGCGAAGGCGGGGAGGAGCCGGCACGCTACACACCCGAACCTAACGGCGATTCCAAAAACAGCGCTATTAAGCAGGTCGCCAGCGCCCGTTTCGGCGTCACGATCCACTACCTTTCCCAAGGGAAGGAAATTCAGATCAAGATGGCCCAGGGCGCCAAGCCCGGCGAAGGCGGCCAGTTGCCCGGCAAAAAGGTGACGCCTGAAATCGCGACCCTGCGTTTTTCGACGCCGGGAGTTACGTTGATTTCGCCGCCGCCGCATCATGACATTTACTCCATCGAGGATCTGGCCCAACTGATTTTTGACCTGAGATGCGCCAATCCGAGCGCGAAAATTTCAGTCAAACTCGTCTCCGAGGTCGGGGTCGGCACCATCGCCGCCGGCGTCGCCAAAGGCAATGCCGACGAGGTCCTTATCAGCGGCCATGACGGCGGAACAGGCGCCAGCCCCTACTCGTCGATTAAACACGCCGGCTGCCCTTGGGAAATCGGCCTGGCGGAAACACAGCAGGTTCTGGTGATGAACAAACTCCGCGACCGAATTCGTGTTCAGACGGACGGACAGCTCCGGACCGGACGCGACATTGTCATTGCCGCACTACTTGGCGCCGAACAGTTTGGTTTTGGAACCGGCGCACTGGTCTGTCTGGGTTGTACGCTCCTGCGAAAATGCCACGAAGGCGCCTGTACCTACGGCATCGCCACCCAGGATCCCGAACTGCGCAGCCGTTTTGCCGGGAGACCCGAATACATCGTCAACTACATGACATTTGTCGCCGAGGAAGCACGCCGGCTCATGGCACAACTCGGTTTTCGCACATTTAACGAAATGATCGGCCGTGTTGAGATGCTCTCAATGCAGGAAGCCATTGAACACTATAAAGCAAAAGGGCTGGATTACTCCATGATCTTTCATCAGCCGCAGGCCGGGGACCAGAGTGAATTGTATCACTCCGGCGTTCAGGCCAATCTGTTAAAGGAACATATCGATTGGAAGATTATCGAAGACGCCAAACCGGCGATCGAAAATGGCAAAAAAATATACCTTAAAATGCCCATTAAAAATACCGATCGCACCGTCGGAACGATCTTAAGTAATCGTCTCGTGAATCAATTCGGCCCCGACGGACTGCCGGACGATACCATCGAAATCGAATTTAACGGTCCTGCCGGACAAAGTTTCGGTGCGTTTCTGATCAAAGGCGTTACCCTGAAGCTGGTCGGCGACAGCAACGACTACCTCGGCAAAGGCCTCAGCGGCGGCCGCATCATTGTTGAAACGCCCCCCGGTTCGCCCTTTCAGGCACATGAAAACATCATTGTCGGCAACACCCTGCTCTACGGCGCCACACGCGGCGAGGTCTTTATCAACGGCATGGCCGGCGAGCGTTTCTGCGTTCGCAACAGCGGCGCAACCGCGGTCGTCGAAGGCGTCGGCGACCACGGATGCGAGTACATGACCGGCGGGCTGGTTGTCGTCCTGGGCCAAACCGGATGCAATTTTGCGGCCGGCATGAGCGGCGGCATCGCGTATGTGATGGACGAATTCCAGTTGTTTGACACCCTTTGCAATCTTGACATGGTCGACCTGCAAAGCGTCTGGATGGAAGAGGATCAAAAACTGTTGTACACACTGATTCAGAAACATGAGAAACTGACGCGCAGTTCACGGGCGAGACGGATCCTGGACGCCTGGCCGAGTATGGTCGGTCGATTTGTCAAGGTCATCCCGATCGATTATGGCAAGTCGCTCGAACGCATGCGCGCCAAAGAAGAACGCAATACGGATTCAACCCCCGCTACCGAGGAGGTTTTTTATGGCTAACGCAAGAGGATTTCTCGAATATCAACGTCAACCCGTCCGGTATCGCCCCATCGAGGACCGGGTCAAAGACTACAGTGAAATTGAGATTCCACTGACACCCGATGACCTCACGAAACAGGCGGCCCGATGCCAGGACTGCGGCATCCCCTTCTGTCACGCTGCGGGCTGTCCGGTTGCTAATCTGATTCCCGAATTCAACGATCTGATCTATGTTGGCAAGTGGAAAGAGGCCTGCGAAGTCCTGCATTCCACAAACAACTTTCCGGAAATTACCGGCCGTATCTGCCCGGCGCCCTGCGAAACGGCCTGTACGCTCGCGGTCAATGACAAGCCGGTAATGATTCGGCATATTGAATTTCAGATTGTTGAACGGGGTTTTCAGGAAGGATGGATTGCCCCTGTTGTGGCCGCTCAAAAAACGGGCAAGCGGGTTGCCGTCATTGGTTCCGGCCCCGCCGGACTGGCGGCCGCTCAGCAACTGGCTCGCATGGGGCATGAGGTCGTCGTTTTTGAACAAGACGAAAAACCCGGCGGACTGCTGCGGTATGGTATTCCCGATTTCAAGCTTGAAAAATGGGTTATTGACCGCCGTCTCGAACAGCTCAAACAGGAAGGCGTCCAGTTTCAGATGGGTGTCAATGTGGGAATTGATATCTCCGCACATTATCTGCAAAAGATGTTTGACTGCGTCTGCCTGACCATGGGAGCCGGGCAGCCCAGAGACCTGACGGTGTCCGGTCGGGGATATGACAACATCTTTTTCGCCATGGATTTTCTTTCCATGCAGAATCGCCTGAATGCGGGCGAACAGACGAACCAGGACAAAATCATTTCCGCGAAAGATAAGCATGTCGTCGTCATCGGCGGCGGCGATACCGGCAGCGACTGCGTGGGGACCGCTCGACGCCAAGGCGCTAAATCGATTACGCAGATTGAAATTCTTCCCAAGCCCCCGAAAGACCGGCCCCAGGACACCCCCTGGCCGATGTGGCCCCGAACAATGCGGACCTCCTCCTCACACGAAGAAGGATGCGACCGTCATTGGAGCGTGATGACCAAGCGGATATCCGGGGCCGGCACACGCGTCAGCAAGCTGCACTGCTGTCAGATCGAGTGGGAGGATAAGAAGGGTCGCTGGGAAATGCGAGAAATCGGAAATTCCGAATTTGAACTGAAAGCCGACCTCGTGCTGTTGGCCATGGGCTTTGTCCATGTTGTCCATGAAGGCCTGGTAGAGTCCCTCCAGTTAAAACTGGACCAGAAAGGCAATGTTGAGGTTAACAATTACCAGACAAGCCAGCCATGGGTCTTTGCCGCCGGCGATACCGTCAGCGGGGCCTCGCTGGTGGTCTCCGGGATTGACGCCGGCAGAAAAGCCGCCGACGCTGTTGACCTTTACCTGAAACAGTAGTACAATAGGGGCCGTTTGGGTACTTAGAAAAAAGGATGGCAGATGGCTCTACGGCTCGCACTGGCACAGATCAATACAACCGTCGGCGACTTACGCGGCAATGCGGAGCACATTCGCCGCACCCTCAACGCCGCAAAGGAAAGCCGCGTTGATCTCGTTGTGTTCCCGGAGTTATGCGTTTGCGGCTATCCTCCCGAAGACCTGCTCCATAAACCGAAATTCCTCAAAGACAATAAAACCGCACTCAAGGATGTTGCAGCACAAACGGAAAACATCACCACGATCGTGGGGTATGCTGAAGGCACCGACAAACAATGCTATAACGCCGCCGCGGTGATGGAAAATGGAAGCATTGTATCCGTCTACAAAAAAGGAAAACTCCCGAATTACAGCGTCTTCGATGAAAAACGCTACTTCTCACCCGGCACAGAACCGGTCATCTTTGAAAAGGACGGGTTTCATATCGCCGTAACGATTTGTGAAGACATCTGGGAACTGCAATGGCCGGATCAGTTTTTGGATGGACACAAACAAAAGCTCGATCTGCTGATCAATCTGTCCGCCTCCCCCTTCAACCTGGGAAAATTCCAAGAGCGGAAGGATATTTTAGCACAATGCAGTCGACACTTTAACTGTCCCGTGGCCTACTGCAATCTCGTGGGCGGGCAGGACGAGCTCGTCTTCGACGGACGCAGCATGATCGTTGATCCACAGGGCAATGTCATCACGCAGGCAAAAGAGTTTGAAGAAGACTTGTGCATCGCTGACCTTGAAAAGACAACGGGCAACACGCTGGCAATCAACCCCGTCACACCCTCGTATGTCCCGTCTGAACCACTGGACGAGGTCTTCGAGGTGCATCAGGCCTTGGTGCTGGGCACTCGGGATTACGTTCAAAAGAACGGCTTCTCACGGATCGTTATCGGCCTCAGCGGCGGAATCGATTCGGCGCTGGTCGCCGCCATCGCCGTCGAGGCACTCGGCAAAGATAACGTCGTCTGTATCAGCATGCCGTCGCGATTCAACGCCGCCGAAACACAAAGCGACGCTGAAATTCTCGCCGAGAACCTGGGTGTTGAGTTCCACACCGTCCCGATTGCCAACACACTGGACGCCTTCAGCAAAACGCTCGAATCGGTGGACGGCTGGGACGAAAACGGGCTGGCCTATGAGAATCTGCAGGCACGTATTCGCGGCACCATTCTGATGTCGTATTCCAATCAATTTGGCTGGCTGGTGCTGACCACGGGCAATAAAAGCGAGACGGCGGTGGGCTATTCGACCCTCTACGGCGATACCGCCGGCGGCTTTGCCGTGATTAAGGATGTCCCCAAAACGCTGGTGTACCAATTGTGCCGGTTCATTAACACACAGGCCGGCAAAGAGATCGTCCCCGACAGCATACTCACCCGCCCGCCGTCGGCGGAACTGCGGCCGGATCAGAAAGATGCCGATTCCCTGCCGGACTATGATTTGCTAGACGCAATTTTGAAAAACTATGTCGAACTGGACCACTCTGCGGATGAGATCATTCAATCCGGTTTTCCCGAAGAACAGGTCCGCAAGGTCATCCGGATGGTGGACCGCAACGAATACAAACGCTGCCAGTGTCCCCCCGGCATCCGGATCACCCCCCGCGCCTTCGGCAAAGACCGCCGTATGCCCATCACCAACCGCTATAATCCATAGTAATTTTTAACCAATCGCCTCTGTGCCATACTCCCCGGTGCGGATACGGATGCAGTCAGCCAAATCTAATACAAAGATCTTGCCGTCGCCGATCTCTCCGGTTCTGGCTGAAGAGATAA
Organism: Phycisphaerae bacterium; assembly: GCA_029858345.1. GTDB lineage: Bacteria > Planctomycetota > Phycisphaerae > Sedimentisphaerales > Anaerohalosphaeraceae > 4572-13. Next base: position 29,943 of record JAOUFG010000007.1, on the reverse strand, counting down.
TCGCGTCAATCGTCTTTTGTACAAAATCTTCATTGACCGCAATCTCAAGGCGAACTTTCTTGAGCAGATTGACTTCAAACTTAATCCCGCGATAGCTTTCTTCGAATCCCATCTGGGCGCCGCACCCCAGCGAATTCGTCACAGACATCTTTCCAACATTTGCTTCGGCCAATGCTTTTTTAACATCTTCCAGTTTATGCGGCTGTATATAAGCAATAATCAATTTCATTTTGATCTCCTGTTTTGACGATACGTTTTCGAGTTTTTTGTTTAGGTCGTACTGAAAATCTGGAAACCGGAGTACGATTCCATTCCGTGCTCGCCGATGTCCAGACCGCGAAGTTCTTCGGTCCGACTGACACGCAGGCCAACAGTAGCATCAATCATCTTAAAGATTAATCCCATGGTAACAAGGACAAAAACGACTGTGGCAACACTGCCGACACACTGGATGCCAAACTGCATCGGATTGCCGCTGTAAATAAACCCCTCGTTGGATAACCCCAATGCAGCTTTTCCGAATATCCCGACACACAATGTACCCCAGATGCCGCACATGCCGTGAACCGGAACCGCTCCCACGGGGTCATCTATATGCAGCTTATCGAGCAATTCAACGCCGAACACAACGATCACACCTGACGACAATCCAATCAGACAAGCCGCCCAGGGTTCGACAAAAGCACAGGGAGCCGTCACGCCGACCAAGCCGGCCAATGCCCCATTCATTGCCATCGACAGGTCGGGCTTACCAAATCTGAACCATACGGTGATCATGGCGCCGATGCCGCCCAGAGCCGCCGCGAGATTGGTGTTGATGGCAACGCGAGCAATATCAAATCCGTCACCCGCCCCAATCGTTGAACCGGCATTAAAACCGAACCAACCAAACCACAGAATGAAAACACCTAATGACGCCAGCGGAATATTGTGGCCGGCGATTGCTTTCGGCTTCCCGTCTACTCCATATTTTCCGATACGCGGTTTGAGCATCATCGTTCCAATCAAAGCTGCAATACCGCCGGTGGTGTGTACAACCGTTGAGCCGGCAAAGTCGCCAAATCCCATTGCAGCCAGCCATCCACCGCTGTTCCATATCCAGTGGCCGACAATCGGGTAGACAATCGCTGAAATCAAAAATGAATAAATCAGATACGCCTTGAAGTTCATGCGTTCAGCCATGCCGCCCGCAACGATCGTTGCCGCCGCACCGCAAAAGGCCGCCTGAAACAGCCAGAAGGCAAACAGCGGTAAGCCGCTGGTCGTGTCTTCAAGACCCATCAAAAGAAAGCCCTTGGTGCCGATAAAGCCGTTACCGTCACCGAACATCAGGGCATACCCGATCAGGAAGAACCCCAACGATGCCATACAGAAATCGAGGAAGTTCTTCGTTAATATATTACAGGTGTTCTTGGCGCGAATAAAACCGGCTTCGACCATGCCGAAGCCGGCCTGCATGAAGAACACCAAAAACGCGGCAATCAGGACCCACACGGTGTCCAATCCCTGTTTTACGTCAGCAATTGAAATTGCTTCGTTTTCGGCAAAAACTGTTTCTGTCGCCCCGCAAAGAAAAAACAGGGCCAAAAGCATAATCAACCATCGGTGTTTCTTTATTCCTGTGTTTTGAGTCTTCACGAACTCTCTCCTTAACAAAAAGGATTTTGGTCTTACGGCCTTGCACACGACACAAAGCTCTGAAAAGAAACAAAAGCAAGAATCGTACCAGTCCTCAGGAACCCCAAATAAAAGCCATAACCTCATTTAAAGAAAACACTTATCGTAAGCCGGGCGAGGCCGCACGACATTACGGAAGTTTACAATATTGTAATACTGAGTTTCGAAATCAACACAATTGTCGTTTGTTTTGAAATTATTCCAAAGCAGAAGTATTGATTCGTCAACCAAACACTTCGTTGCCTCATCGACTTTCCATAGACAATTGGTTATTTCTTGAGGATGTTGTATTTTTTGATTTTGTACCCCAGCATTCGCTCGGTCAGGCCCAGTTCTTTGGCCGCATGACGCTGACAGCCCTGTGTTTTCTTCAGCGTATCGACAATCATTTCACGCTCAAGATATTCAACTTTTTCCGGCAACGATAACGAATCAGACATTGCATTCTTTTTAACCATCTGAAGGGAAGGCGGCAAATGGTCGGAACGAACCACGTCTTCGTCGCACAGCAAAACAGCCCTTTCGATACAATTTTCAAGCTCCCGGACATTGCCCGGCCAATGATAGCTGGTCAGCATTTCAATCGCCGGAGTCGAAATCCGCTTAATATCCTTGTTGTTTTCTTTCGCGTATTTTTCAAGAAAGAAATCCGCCAGCAGCATCACGTCGTTTTTACGGTCGCGCAGCGGCGGCATATAAATCGGAAAAACATTGATGCGATAATACAAATCCTCACGAAACAGACCGTTTTTGATCTCTTCTTCCAGATTCTTATGGGTTGCAACGATAATTCGCACATTGGACTTGATGGTTTCAAATCCCCCAACCCGCTCGAATTCTTTGAACTGAATGACACGCAGCAGCTTCACCTGCAGGTTCAGGGAAAAATCACCGATCTCGTCCAGGAAAATCGTCCCGCCGTTGGCCATCTCAAAACGCCCAATCTTGCGATCCACCGCCCCGGTAAAAGCACCCTTTTCATGGCCGAATAATTCGCTTTCAAGCAACGTTTCCGGCAGCGCGGTACAGTTGATCTTCACAAAGGGCTTTTGGGCCCTTAAGCTGTTATAATGCACCGCATGCGCGATTAAGTCCTTCCCTGTTCCGCTTTCGCCCCGAATCAACACCGTCGCGTTGCTGTTGGCCACCTGCTCAATAAGGCGATACACCTCCAGCATGGCACTGCTGGTCCCGACCATATTATGGATATTGAATTTTGTCTTGAGTTCACGCAAGAGTCTTTCGTTTTCGGTCCGAAGTTCCCTGCGATCCGATTCAACCAGCTTATTCAGCTTGACGGCCTGAGCGACCATGGTAGCCAGCACCTCAAGGAGCCGGACATAAGCATCGAAATCATCGGAAGGACGAACTTTCCGGTCCACACTGATCGCCCCGATGGTCTTTCCTTCCAGTTTGATGGGCACACAGAAAAAAGCAACTTTTTGCCCCTTGAGGTGTGTACGTTCCCCGGTTTTTGCCAAAAAGCGGGGGTCCTTACTGATATCCGGAACCACAACCTCTTTGCCGGTTTGCACAACGAGGCCTGTAATCCCTTCCCCGACCTTGTACGATATTTGTTTTCTGGAAGCATCGCTTAAGCCGTGGGCAACCTTTATAGTGATGGTCTCACTTTCCGGGTCCAAAAGCGCAATGGCTCCGCGTTCCAATTTAACATGAGTCTCTAAGGCGTACAGTATCGATTCAAGGGTTGCCCTTAGGTCCAGAGACTCGGCGAACGCCTTTGCAACATCAGCAAGGATTTCAACTTCTTTAGCAAGCTTTTGGGCCATTGTCACTACTCCCGAAATGTACGTTTTTGTCAACTCAGAACCCAATTATACAATCTTGTACATCAACCTCAACAAAAAAACCCCATTCTCGATACGTCCGGAAAATCACAAGCAAAGTACGGCCAAACGATTCTTTCCAATAAGGCCGTTTGGCATGCCTTGATCTGTATTATTTCATAGATAATGCTTACTTTTTATGGTATATCAGTGGAAAATTGTCCACAAGATACCGATTAAACTCCAAAGCAACGATTTTATGGCCAAAAGTGATATTGATATCCTGTTTCAAAATGACGAGATTTTGCTGATTCATAAGCCGACTGGCATTTCCGTAACCGCGGATCGCTCCGGGGCGCCCGATGTACTGCAACTGCTGCACCAACAACAGACCTTGTCCGAACCGCTGCGGCTGGTGCATCGGCTGGACAAGGACACCAGCGGCATCCTGCTGATTGCCAAAGACAAAGATGCCCAAAGTTGCTATTCCCGACTTTTTGCCAAACGAAAAGTCCAAAAACTCTATCTGGCTATTGCAAGAGGACCGCTGCCTTACAAACACGGCTCCATTAAGGACCCGATTGCCCGCAGCCAACGCAATCCACAGGCCATGCATGTCCATCCGCGGCTTGGTAAACCAACCCATACCCTCTGGCAGCAACTTGCTGATTTCGGGTCATTATCGCTTGTGTCTGCCCAGATTGTCACGGGGCGAACCCACCAGATTCGCATTCACTTTTCACATCGCGGGATGCCGCTGGCAATCGACCCGATCTACGGCTCAGCAAACCCGCTGATGCTGTCGTCTTTCAAACTCGACTATCGCCGCAAGCCCGGCCGCGATGAGCCGGCCATGATCGAGCGGCTGACGCTGCACGCTTATCAATTAACCATCCCCGTCGGGCCGGAAGACGCCGGAACGGTAAAAACCTTTGTTGCCCCTCTGGATAAAAAGTTTGCCTCTACCGTGAAGCTGCTGACTAAGCATACCAGGCAATCCGCCCCGGGATTTTATGACGATGAAACATTGCAGCGTATTTTAACAGCCCAACCGCTTCCCTACCCTCTTGAAACAACCGGAGAGTAACATGCCCTGCAGTCGAATCATATTGAACGAAGACCAATTGAGCGAAACGGTTTCACGTCTGGCACAGGAAATTTCTGCTGTATACCATCATGCGGAGACCTGTCTGGCGCTGGTGGTGCTTGAGGGGGCACGATATTTCGCACATGATTTACTGAAACAGCTCAATCCTCCCATTGACACTGAAACCATCACAGCCAGCAGTTATTCAGGCGTCAATTCTACCGGAAACGTCGTCATTGATAAACAGGATTCGCTGAAAACAAAAATTCGCGGCAAAAACATCCTGCTGATTGACGATATTTACGAAACGGGGTTAACGCTGTCGCGGATTCTGGATTGGCTCAATGAATGCGGGGCTCAAAGCGTTAAAACCTGTGTCCTGCTGGAAAAGCAAATAACCCACAAAAAAGACATCAAAATCGACTTTTTGGGCAGCTCCATTGAGGATGAATTCATCATCGGTTACGGATTGGATTTCGACGGCCAATACCGGGACCTGCCCTTTATCGGCGTGCTTTCGAACAAAGAAGCTGCACGCAACAATCCCGCCTATAAACCGTAAACGCCGAGCTTTTCTGTTTGCTGCGGTTGGGGGGCCTGGCCGGATCGCTGGTAATATATCTTGGCCTCGTACATGTAATTTTTGATGTTTTCGATACGTGATTCACTGGCCGGGTGCGTACTGAGAAATTCCGGCACTTGTGCACCGTCTTTCGATTCGGCCATCCGCTGCCAGAAGCCCACCGCTGCCTCGGGGTCATAGCCGGCCATCGCCATAAAAATCAGCCCCAGCCGGTCGGCCTCTTTCTCATGGGTCCGGCTGTACGGCAGCATAACCCCTACCGCTGCCCCGATACCGTAAGAGGTCAGAAAGATTTCCCGCGTGGCAGAGGGCTCATCCTCCAACGCCTTATCCAACGCGATCCCGCCCAGCGTCACCATCAAGCCCTGCGTCATCCTTTCGGAGCCGTGTTTGGCGATGGCATGGGCGATCTCGTGGCCCATCACGACCGCCAGGCCGGCTTCGTCCTGAGCGATCTCCAAAATCCCGGTATAGACCACGACTTTTCCGCCGGGCATGGCCCAGGCGTTCTTTTCCTCGCTGTCGACCAGATTAAATTCCCATTGATACCCGGCGATCCGATCGGCCATATAATTTTCGGTCATGTATTTTTCAACAGCCGCCGCAATCCGGGTACCGACCCGCTGGACCATCGCCGTTTTTTCGGCATCCGTGCTGAGCTTGGTTTCTGATTTTTTCAGAAAGGCATTGTATTCCTGCAGTGCCATCGAGTTGATCAGCGAATCCGGAATGGTGTTGAACTGGCTGCGGCCGGTAATCGGCACCGTGGTGCAGCCGGCAAGAAACATCAGTAAAAGACATGCAAGTGAAAGACCGTTTTGTCGAATCCTGTTCGTCATTTTCATGCTCCCGATACTGATATTGTCGTCCAAATTTCTGGATCCCGGATCAGGCCCGGGATGACACTGTGTGTCAAATGGGTTCGTTTGGTAATTTCAGGTTCCAGCCGCCTGCTTTCAACCGTTAGCCTTTCGATGGTAAGCCCCAAATGGGTTCGTTTGGTAAAACGGCTCTCATCCGTCAGCTTTTAGACTTCATGTGTCCGGAACCTCTTCTTTTAATCCCGAAGGCACACAAACGGAAAAACCGAATCGAGATAATTATAAAACAACAAGCCCGAATTTTTCAACCATTTTCTATCTTTTCAGATGCATGGGAAGCAGAAATTATTTCAGATTGTCAACCGGACACAAACCACCCCCTGCCGGGAAACTCACACGGTCAAGACAAGATCCCCGGTTCCGGTTTACCAGATGGTGTATATGCCCCTGTCATTATTCGATTGCCAACAACCACTCGGATGCAAGCACCGCAAAATCGGCCAGGTTCACCTTTTTGTCAACCTGGACTGAAATATCGCAATCGCTGTTATAATTCGCATCGCCCTCCTGTGCCAGCCAGGTATCGATCATGGTCAACAGATCCTCGGAACCGACCGAACAGTTGTAGTTGAAATCAGAGTATAGAATTTCTGTGTCCGGCTGCCCCTTCAATGTGACATTGAACAGGCGTTTCCATTTTACATTCGGGGTTTGGAATGCAAGCGGGTCGCCGGAATTGGACCAATAGGAAATGATACGATACTCCGTTCCCGGGGTCGAATCATAGACATATCCATAGCCGGTACTTGTGGCAGTATTATCAAAACTAAAATCGATCATCAGGTTACTGGTACCGTCATAATCAAATGTTTGCTCTAAAGCAAAATCGTGCCAACCTGTCTGAGTGATGGTTTCGTTGGCATCATAAACAACCGTCCAACCGTCATTGTCAAATTGAGCTCCTGAAGTCGGATATTCGCTTAGCGTTGTGTGTTTCATCCGAATAGTCCAGTTTTGAATCTCAATTGCCGGTGCCGTTTCAATGTTTAACGCCAGATTGGCAATAACCTGCGACTTGCTGCCTAACTCATCCGCATGATACAACGCCTGGGACCGAACCTTTTTAAAGCCGGTCATGAATGGAATGTAGTCTTTGTAGATCGTATGCACTTCAAACACCGTATCTGACAGCATATTCATGACCACATTGACATTGGCAATATTGGAATCGCCACCCTCGGGGGCTACACCGCCGTCATTGGCTTTAAAGGAGAAGGTATCAGTCCCGGCGAAATAATAGGGACACGGCCGGTAAATCACCGAGTTACTGTCATTCTGCAGTGTGTGCGGTGCTGTGAGGATCTCCAACCCGTCGTTCGGGTCAAACAACCAGCCATGGGCCGGCAGCGATGTGATGATATAGCTTAGCTTTCCGGGTGAGGCGGGCGATCCGTCATCTGTTGCGATTAATTCGATCATTAAGCCATTTGCATCTGTCAAAATAACTTCCTGGTCATAGGCCGTCGGAGGCGTACCCGCTAATTCAATCCCCACAAAGTCAGCGTCACAGACATTGCCACATCCTTCACCAGCAGGAGCCCACATGTCACTCAAGCCCACGGTGACATCCTGAGAGGTAAAGAGATAAGCTTCCTTAGCAGGTCGGATCGTATATGTTTGTTCGGATGGAAGTCGTGACAGACCATAAACACCGTATTGACTCGTTACGGCAGTCTGAATAACCGTTGTTCCCTGAAGCGCTTCGACGGTGACGCCTTCAACAGGCATGCCACTATCATTTGTGATGCGACCGCTAATGATTTCGCCCGTCCCGCTTGGATAAATATTAAAAATTATCCCATCAATTTCATCATAAGTATAGATATCCGGTATATTATACCACGCATCTGCGCTGCCTCCCCAGCCCATGTTAATATGATGGTACATTGTTTCTCCATCGTATCCATATCCATCTGCAAGTACTGCATGACCTACTGTGCTACCCGTTGCAGAGATTGAAACTGCAACCGGTAATTGGGCATCAAGATTAGAATTTATTGTTTGCGTTGCATTTGTAACTGTATATGGGAATTCATATACAATAATCGAATTCTCATACATGAATGTTCCTGTTAGTGCTTGACTGGCATCGTACATAGAAGCACCGGACCCTCCCGGAGCATAGTTCATTTCAGCAGACAAGCCAGCGTCACAGCAAATCCCTCCGATTTGGAGTCGCTGCGTCGATGTTAAGCCGGAAGTGGGTACCAAAGGCATATTGGCCCAATCGTAAGCGCCTCCCGAACCGTCACCACCCTTGGGGTATGCCGAGTAACCGCTTACATCCTCCAGCAGATAATCATACAACCTATACTCAATCGCCGTGGTTGGGTGCTCGTAATAACGCATGAGTTGTGCCATGGCAGTTGCCACGCATCCGCAAGGGTAGTTGTTGTATGAATCGCCGTCAGGTTCTTGATTCGGCGGCGTATAGTAGTTATAGCAAGGGCTGCCTCCAACACTGCCTTGATTCCAGCGTGATTGAACGAGCGGAGGCACACGAATATCGGTTACACTTGAAAGATCTGTATAAGTTTGATAGGTCTGGTCCGATGCGACAAGAAACCGGTTCCACTTCTTTTGTTTCTTTGTTTTTTTCCCTTTTTCGAGATGTTTTCCTTTCTCTTTGAGATACTTATTCCTGGCAAGCGTGTCCCCTGTGATGAGCGTGAAAAGGGGATTCTCATCGCTTGGTTCATACGAACCATCTGAACTGAATGCAATGACCGGTTCTAAAAGATCATTTGCTGAAACAATCACGTATCCTTCGGGGTCAAGGTTCACCACAAAATACTGGATGTCACCAGTTTGATTGGTATATGTCTCAACCGAATCAATATCAACCGATAACAGTGCCCCCAATGGCTTGCGATTCGTTTTAAGCCACCCTTTGACAGCTTTTTCGGCCTTGAACGAATCGACCGGTGCGGCCTGTACGCAGACGCCGAAAAATAAGATGATCGCTATAAAGAAAACTCGTATCGGCCGGCTGCGCTTTAAAATACACTTCTGATTTAACATTGAATCACCCTCTCACTAAAATAAAATCGTATTATTCCTCACACAAAAGACCTCGTCACATTCTAAGCGACCGGCCACATCAAGTCAAACAAAAAAAGATCCTTATGGTCGCCTTTTCTGCCGTTTTTACACAAAATCATTACAACCGAACGCCTGTTCGGATCGTCACAAACCAATAACTACGAACTCAAAACTACCTCGGATCCGGGACCGGATGCAGGGCCACGAGTTTGGGCCGGTCGGTCGGTTCCCAGACGCCGCTGCGGTCAAAAATGCCGATCATCCGCCGCTGCGGGCCGGTTTCGCCCAGCCGCACCAGGATATACGCCGTAAATACATCGCTGCGAACCGTAAACTTATTGGCCAGATTCGACAATACCCAGTGTTCTTCTTCGATATCGTCCTCGATGCTTTGAGTTCCGACGTTTTCACCCATCCATGCTCCGGCTCCACTGTCATCATATTGCTTAAATCCGGTAACATCCAACAACTCGCTCAGACTTTCAAATGGTCCACTTGGAGATTCACGGTAATTGACAATTTCCTGTGCCAGCTGCAATGCGGAGAAGGCCACCGCCTCGTCCGGATCGGCCGCGTTCGGGTCGGCCAGTGTCGGCGGGATGGCCGCGGCGATCACATGCACCGGCGCGGTATTGATATTGATCCGTCCGGGCACGGTTCCGCTTTCGGTCTGATCGCTGGTGGTTACATAGTTCAGCAAGTCGCTTGAATCGCCTGCCAAATCAAAATACGGAACTTCATCGGACTCCAGATTTGCTAATTGCCATGTTACCGTTGGGACGGCATTGGGATCAAGAATCGCCATCGCCGCGGCGGGTGCCGCAGCAGCAGGACTCGGACTCGGTGCGGTCGTGTCCAGTTCCGGCCCGTTACCATACAATGCCAGCGTTTCCAATTCATGCCACCGTGTCAGCGGCAGGCCGTCATCCGCAACCGCAAGCTGGAAGCCCTCGCCTGACAGGTTAACATCATTATCCTGGCCAAGTGTCAGAGAAAAATTGCCATCGTTTTCTCGCTGCGTTTCATAATCCAGGTTGACGAATTTCCAATCATTATCATCACGCTTGATAGAATTCCGACCGTTGAGGCCGAAAATACCCTCATTAGGATCTCTCAGTATTTCAGTAGAAACACTATCAACGACCAAGTAGGCAATTGAGCGATTGTCTTGAACCCATTGCGGAGCAGGCCGTAAAAGTTTGATCTCAAGCGATCTATTGGCAAACCACTCAGTGTCAAGCGACTCTAATTCAGAAACCACAGGGTATGGGATTACACCGCCGGGTTCTATAAGCACAGAGTCTTTACTTTCGAACACAAATCTGCCTGGACTCAGTGCCCCCATGTCATATCCCGGAACAAACCATGTAGGCGCCGTTGACGTACCAATATCGTGATCCACTGCATCGCCGACCTGAAGTTTCCATCCATCAATATAGACATCGTTGGAATATGGATTTAACAACTCGATGGCAAACCCCTGTATTGCAGTATGCACATCGCCTATAGTGTTGTCCCATTGACAATAGACTTCTGAAATAAACGGTTGTTTTTCATAGCCGAAAACGATGTCATCCGGTTCAAGGCCGAAGTCGAATGTTCTATCATAAAAATATTCCATCAAACGTTTGTCTCGACCTAATTCTCTCCTGGCCACTTCAATAACCATCTGGTTGATGATTTGGGCATTCAGGAACGTACAATCTTCGGGGTACTGAATTGGGTATTGTGCCCAACCTGGATCTCCCGTATAAAAGATGCTGATGCTGCCGGCAAAATCTGAATAATCGATCAGATTCGCGGCGAACTGAGCCGACTTTAAAGCAGCTTCACGAATTTCAAAGCCAAGACTCACATAATACGCCCTTATCGTATACAGTATGGTGACCAAATGAGCCCGGCATCCATACGCATAGTCAGAATCCGTTTGAAATTCAGATCGCAGCGGCAGACGCAGTGAAACGGCGGCTCCGAGCCTGCAAAACAGCCAGCGGATCTGGTCGGCTTGTTCCTGAGGAAGCCCCAAGAGAGCTAACTGCTTTTCAATCTCGGGATAAGTCACATTACCTCGAAGATCTCGGTCATAACTGTAAAATGTACAGACATGGCGCCGGTCGTATTCATAAGGATCGGGCGTTGCATCAATAACAAGCCCGGTCTTATCCCACCTATCAAAATTAAATGAATCAATTCGACGTGTCCAGCTTCCAAAGTCATTCGTAGTATCACGAGGCACTTCCAACGCCGCATACGCCCCACCGGCACCATTCCCGGAATCGAGTGTATAATTTGCAGCTGCATCTTGCTCGAAACGTGCTTCTGTTTTAGAAGTCACCAGATAACGATTGCGAAGTTCCAGTTCATCGCCGATATCAAAGAACTGAAAACCGGACACAGGCTTTTCAATGTTCATGACAATACTCTGGCAATTCTGCGGAGACAGGGGCAAACCCGGGGCCGGAAGCGGATTCCAGAATCCCTTTGCCTGCATCAGGTTATACCAACCATCGCCGCTGCCACCCCAGAAAGCACCAAGGTCTGCTCCTCTTAAAAACGGCAGGTAATTGATCTCCGTCAGATATCGACCGGAACCGGTGGATTGATTGTCATGATATGGCGATGCAGCAGTCTCGTTTTCAAACCATTGCTTGACGAAGGGAGATGCGGGGTTAACAGTATAAGGTTCCTGATAGAAACAATGCGCCGTATTCAGATTGAGCATGGCACAGTTGTCGATGATGCGGAGGGCGGCGAAGATCGGCTCGCCGCGACTGGTGGTCAGTCCCGGCACCGGCACCCAGCGGCTGTCGGCGACACCGTCACCATCGGCGTCGGCGCGGGCGCCGGCAAAGTCTTTGGCCCACCCTGCTGGTGCCGTAGGATTCACGGGATATGTACGGTCATGAGGTTTAATGACTTTGACCAGTGTGTCAATAGCATCTACAGCTAACTCAGGATAGGAGCCGTTCCATTCAGCAGGATCGATTTCTGAAAAAACGCTTTGCTGGCTCTGGGGATCATAGTAACCCAACGGAACATTTCCAAAATTGTTACCATACAAATCGGTAATACGCTGCCAGAAATAGACGGGATTGCCAAGAGTATCAAAGCCCGCATACGGCTCCAGTGAGGCCAGCCAAGGGTCATTGGCATTCGGAACGTCATAGGGTTCATCCGAAGCGGCGGGGTCATTGTCCACGATTTGATTATCGTTCCCGAACAGGTCTTCGACGAGGACTTCGTTGATTTGGGCGACGACGGAATCGACGGCGTTGTCGAGGTCGGCGCTCTGGATGACGGCGCCGGTTTCCAGTTCCGAGGCGCGGGAAACCATCAAAAACATCACGCCCACCACCGCCAGCAGCACCGTGACCACCACCACCAGGATCAAAGCTGAACCGCTGCGTTTATCGAATTGTCTGTTTTTTGTTTTCATTTTTACTATCCACAGATTTCACAGATTCACACAGATTTCTTTTTTAAAGTTCTTTATTATCTTTAATCATAAAAATCGGTGCAATCTGTGGACTCCCTAAGTTTAATTGTCAAGGTACACAATATGCGTAAAGGTCTTGCCGTCGGCGAAGATGCCGTTGCTGTCTTTCAGCGTAAACGTAAACTTCAACGCGGCGGGGTAAAAATTGTCTTTGAAGTAAAAAGCTCCCCCGCTACCATCATTGGCACGGCAGCGTTTTGCCGGATTCGCGGATACAACATCATGCCATTGAGCAAAGCTTGAACCATTGGGCATCCGAAGATAGACACCAAATATATCCAGCCCCGCCATCACATCAAAATCGGAGCCTACTGTTGAGGGATCGCCGTCCGGGTCGTCACTCGGCCACCAGCGAACGCCGGCAAAAAGCCACGGAACCGGCAAGCCAGCCACGGTCACTAAGTCATTCGTCGTATAGGCCCACTGGACCTGAAATTCGATCACGCCCTGGGCCATCAGCAGATGGAGCGTTTCTACCTTTGACAAGTCGATAAACGGCCGGGTGCCGTCATCCATGCAGTTATCAACAAAAGCATCTGCGTTATCGGGATTGCCTGCGTTCAGAAAATTTAACGCATTAATCCATTCTGTCAGCGTAATCGTGTCGAATTCCAGTTGGTTTTCATTTGGGAAATTGTTGGAAAACAGAAAATCTGTCGCGAATTGCGTGTAATCAATCAGACCACCGCTACTAATCAGCGGAATTTGACCATAAACCGCTTTAATACCGGCATCGGCGGTCAGGATATGTGTTTTGCGGGCCAGCGTTTGATATGAATAATAATCCGGTGTCAAGCCGGGATCATTGAAAATGTCCACAGAATTGGCATGGCCGTAATAGATGCGGGCGACATTGCCGTAAATGGTTTGTCCGGCGTACTGCTTGGTCGACTGAAAATCACCGTCGGCGAAGAAATGAACCAAATCATGCCTCGCATTGCCGATCGAGTAAAACTTGATAAACAACGGCGCGTCCTTTCGCAGGCCGCGGAGGTCGTTGCTGAGCTGTTCGGTGATCGCCCGCAGGTTGCGCGACACGTCGATGCTCGCTCCGGCGGCGCGGTGGGCCTGAACGGTGGTATTAAACACCATCCCGCTCAATCCCAGCAGGATCACCAGCAGCGTCATCGCTACCAAGAGCTCGACAATCGTAAACGCTTTTTTCTTAACCACGGATTTCACGGATTCTCTCAAATTCATTTTTATCCACAGATTACACTGATTAACACAGATTTCTTTTTTAAGTTTTTATAAATATTCTCTTAATCATAGAAATCTGTGAAATCTGTGGACTTTATTTACTTTATGTCATCAAAGCGTATCACTTTCTGGTACACGCCCACACACGGATACCGGTCGCTGCCGACCGCCGGCGGCACCACCCAAATCAAAGTTGGTACAGGATAGGTTAAAGGTGGAACAGCAGTTAAATCGCCAACCCAATCGCCCTGCAATTTAAGAGTGCCGGACAAAGGGTCCACTTCAAGTACGCGGTATTTATTCCCGGTCAAATCATCCACAATCATATAGCCGTCATCAAAAAATTCTAACGCCGTATTTGACCAGACGCCTGCCGTATCAATTGTCAATATTTTTGAATCTTCGCGATTCACCTCCACGCGAACCGGCATCGGCCAATCATTATAAGGAACGGGAGGGATCGTAGGAACCAAGGCACTGTCGTAACCATAAAATCCAGCACCCGAACCAATTTTTCGATTAACAAACACCGTCACCTGCACGTCTTTGGCGCCCATCCGGCGGCACAGGGCCGACCAGTGATAATTATTATCCTGTCCGGCAGGCATCGTTGCTGAGGGATACAAAAACTCATCCCAAACAGAAAGTGCAACATCGGAAATATTTATACTGCCATCAACATTAAAATCAATAGTGGGTTTAATAGCATACTGGAAATCTGTACATGCTTCATTCGGATCGCCTACCGGCCAGTATTGAAAATCGCGCAGGCCGTAGAGCTGGATCTTGGCGAAGGCCTCATCGGCGACGACGGCGCCGACGGTGCGTTCGGTCGTCAGCGTGGTCAGCTTGACGCCGACGGGGAAAATCGTCGCGACCATCACCAGCCCGATGGCCATGATGCCCGTGGCGATCAGCACCTCCATCAGCGAAAAACCAGATTGTTTTCTATCTTTGTCCACAGATTACACCGATTTACACAGATTTCTTTTTAAATATTTTTCTCATTCTTTTAATCACGATACTGGATCACTAACTCGCCCGTGTACGGGCTGATATATTCGGTGGTTGACTCCAGCACCACACCGCTTTTGTCCTTTTTAATCAAATCAAAACTCTGTACACTCGACCAGTCTACGGTGTCTTCTTGAAACATCACATTGTTGCCGGGTGCATTAAAAATCGTATCGTTAGCCGAACTATGGGAGCAACGGTTCGGATGCACTGTTAATTTGCCCGCCCCGGAAAAAACGACCGAAAAAAACTCCTGGGTGCCTGTAACATTATTTGTAAGGTCAACAACACCTGCTCTGACAGAAACATCTTCGGGCAGTTTCATGGGCTTGCGGCCGGTTACCGCGAGAAACCCATTGGCATACCCTGTTACCGCCGGATCATGTACGATGAAAACAATATACGTATTGCCGGTTGCATCCTGCTGAAAGCGGACGCCGGCGTAGGTTTGTTCGCGGACGGCGATGGCGCGGGCGTTGGACAGGGCCGCGTTGATGAGCTGCCGGGCGCCGGTGCCCGACTCGAACGAGGCCATGAGCGATTTGGCCGCCGGGACCGCAATCGCCATCAGGATCGCCATGATCGAGATTGTCACAAGGATCTCTGTCAGCGAGATACCGGATTGTTTTTTATATTTAGCCACAGATTAACACCAATTCACACAAACTATCTCTACGAACTAAAAACTACAAACCACGAACCACACGAAAAACACAAAAATCCATTTCTTATTCAGCCACCAATAAACACCAATTCACACAAACTATTTCTATGAACTACGAACTAAAAACTAAGAACTATTTAATTATCCTGGTCGAAATTAAACATATCATCCATCGTCCCGTACAGCCCGTCCTCGCCGGCGCTGTGCAGCAAAAACGACTCCGCCCGATACGGCCGCGCGGGCGGGCCCGGAAAATTCGGATTGGCGATCGCATTGTAAAACGAAGGAGCGTTGCCGCTACTGATTTCGGCACTCAACGGATGCGTCGCACCGTTAAAGGGAGCCGGAGCCGCCACAAAACCGGTTCCGTCAGAATTGTCGGCGACATTGTAGGTATTTGTCGCAAAACTGGCCGGATCATTCCCAACCTTTAACTTGTTGGCCTTATAATAGAGAATAGGCATTCCCACCTGCTTGCCCGTTTTTGCATTTTTTGTAACTTTGTACATATCCGCCAAAACATAACCATCTGTAAGGGCATAACTACCAATTACCGCAGGCAGATACAGTGAATCGGGCTTAACCGCATTGGCACTTTCCAGTTCCAGATAAGGACCTTTGCGAGCAGCCAGATTTGCCTCTTTTGCAGGATCTGTAAAACCAGCGATGGCAGGATAGTATAGAGGATTACCTGACACCGTCACCGTTCCGTCTGTTCCATTTCCCAGGAATTTTGAACTTGGATGAAAGCCAAGCCCATCACGTCCAATGATCGCCTCGGCCAGCCGCTGTGAAGGATAATAATAGCCATAATCCGGCATACCATCAAAATCCGCATCCCATGCACTTGGTGGGTAGTCGCCGTAGTCGTTGCGGAAGGTTTCCAGTGCGGTTCCGATGGCGTGGAACTGGGCCTTTTGTTTGACCTTGGTGGCGGTCTTGCTCACCTGGTTCAGGGCCGGGATCAGCAGTCCCAGCAAAATGCCGATGACCGCCAGCGTCGTCAGCAGTTCCACCAGCGTAAATCCGACTCGTATTTTTGTCTTGCGTTTCATTTCGAACGCCTCCTGAAAAAGTTTTTAGATCTATCCACAGATTACACCGATTTACACAGATTTCTTTTATTTATATTTATAAAACTTTAATCATCATAATCTGTGAAATCTGTGGACTTTATCTGTTAATCGTCAAAATTCGTCAGATCGTCTTTCGTGCCGTAAATGCCGTCATACCCGGCGGAGATCAGCAGAAACGTGCTCTTGTTGTGCGGCGAAAAGAAATTGCCGTCGGCCCGCTGGGTAATCGTTTCGTAAAAGAACTGGGCATGAGCCTTCGCCGTATCCTGCGAGTCCTTATAGTGCCCGCGTATTCCATCCTGGAAATTCATTCCATCGGTCTCCACCGTCGGATCCCGCAGCCACGGAAGCTGAAGAATCGGCAGGTTGTCATCAAAGTTATAGACCCATTGTCTATATTCTAATGCAACGGCAGGATCAACCTCAACATTAGAACTGTTCACACGAAAACGCTTGGTGGGATCGGCCTTGAAGTACAGGATGGGCATGCCGACCTTGACATTTTCTGTGCCAATCGTCACTCTGTTCTGCGTAAACACATCCGTAAACACTGGCGACATTTCGGTTCCGGTGGTGGCCCCGGCAGATGTATAGATCTGCGACGACCCAAAACCGCTACTCCCCCACAGGTCATTGATCGTGTAGAAACCGGCTCGTTTTCGTTCAAAGTAAGGTGTTTTTCGGTCTTTCGCCGTCGCATCGGTATATAAATTCGCTCCGGGATGAGGTGCCGCAGCAGCAGCATCCAGCGAAGGGTGCCACTTGGATTTCGGATGAAAACCGCGGTCGTCCCGACCGAAGAGTGCCTCGGCGACGCGCTGGGAACCGGTCACATAAGGACCGGCGCCGGCACCGTCAGACGAAACCAGCGATGAGTCCGGGTAGCCGCCGAAGTCCTTGCTGTACAGTTCCAGCGAGATCTCGCCGGCGTGGAAGGCGGCCTTCTGCCGCAGGTTCAGCGAAACGATCTTGACCTTGCGCTGGGCGACGCTGAGAATCCCCACGAGAGCGGCGATAATCGCAATCACCGTCAGCAATTCAATTAACGTGAACGCTCTTCTGTTTTTTGGCCTATTCTGCATTTTCGGTTCCTTGTTTTCACCACGAAGTTCACAGAGGACACGAAGTATTATTTATATATTTTTTATCTTCGTGCTCTTCGTGTCCTTCGTGGTTCAATGTTATTTACTTGTAATGTCGTCCGGCGTATCGAACACCTTGTCCGGTCCGGCGCTGGTTAAGCTTGGAAACGCCGTCCCGTCCAGGTACACATACCGGATGCTCGTTTTCCACGGGTCGATATACCGCGGCAGATCAATCGCAGGATTGGTCCCGATGGTAATCGTAATGGCGTTTCCGTCAGCGTCCTTGTTGGTCACCAGCGTATTCGACACCGCCGAAGCAATGGCCCGGCTGGCCGGATTCCTGTCCAGAAAGTAAAACAACGCCGCACTGGAAGCACTTGAAACATCTAGAGGAGGCGTACTGCCATCTTTTTCCAGAAGTGAACCGTCAGGCAGTACATCAGCGATAATCGGCAAAAAAATTGCCTCGAAAGCAGCTTCATCAAAAGTCAAATCCGCTTCAAACGGAAACGCATTGGGCGTTTGGTCATTGTAGTACTGCTCCAGCGCCGAGGACAGTACTTCCAGCATGCTTCGCGTCAGGTCCACATTGGCCCGGGTCCGGACATAGCTGCCCGTACCGACCAGGGCGCCGATCAGAATCAAAATGACCGCCAGCGACACCAGCACTTCCATCAGCGAAAAACCGGATTGTTTTTGATGCTTAGCCACAGATCAACACCGATTCAATTTTCAACCACAGATTACACGGATTTACACCGATTTTACAAAAAACCAACGCCGGACTTTATTCGGTTACTTCTTTGTCAAAGTTGAAGACATCATCCGCCGTACCGAAGTCGCCATCTTTACCGGCCGAGATCAGGATATACGAATCCGAACGATAAGGCCGTCGCACAGTTGTGACATTTTCATTACGGATCATGTTGTCAAATTCCTGGGCTGGAACACCTGTTACCGCTGCGGTTACAACAGCAAATGTGGAATTATTGTCAGGCCTCCCAAGTGCTAATAATTCTTGGTTGTCGAGATAACTATAAATGTCATCATCATCCACGAAACCGCTGCCATTGTTGTCCTTTGCGGAATCCTGAAACTTAAAGTTCTCATGAGCGCGGTAGTACAGAATTGGTGTGCCTGTCTTTTTGCCGCCAGTTCCGCTGCGTTTTTGAGCATAAACATCACACAGCACCAGAGGGTACATTGCGGTAGCAGCACCAGGCGGAGCAAAGTTCTGGTTAAAGTTGGTAGGTCCTATATTCGCATATACCTCATCCATTCGGAAAGCATTCGCATGCTCCGTTTCTACAAAAGGACCTTTACGAGCATCGATATTCTGTGCTCCGGTTTGCCATGATGCAAGAGAACCGGTAGTATCATAAACATCATGGTTGGGTACCTGAACGCCAAAGTTATCCGTAATAGTATTTTGCCCATCAGAACGAAAATCCGCATTGGGATGGAACCCAATCAAATCCAGCCCAACCATGGCCTCAGCGAGTTTATTGGAACCACAGTAAATACTGGCCTCTTTTCCCGTTATAAAGTTGTCAGAAGAATCGGGGTAAGAACCAAACTCGGTCTTAAACATCTGCAAGCCCATATCGATGCCGTGGAACTGGGCTTTTTGCTGGATGCGTTTGGAATAGTCCTTGACCAGCGCCAGTGCCGGCACCATCAGGCCGATCAGGACGGCGATGACGCCCATGACCGTCAGCAGCTCTACAATTGTAAACCCTTTTTTTCTTTCCATCGTTTTGTCCTTTCTAAAATCAATTATGGCTTTTATTTTCTTAAACCACGAATACACACGAATTTTTCTTTTTCTATCCACAGATTTCACAGATTGTTTTTTTAACCGAACCACTAATTTTCACTAATTACATTCTATATTCGTGTCTATTGGTGTTCATTCGTGGTTCTATGTACTTTTACATTAAGACCTGGATCATTTTGACCATCGGCAAAAACATCGCCAGTACGATGGTCCCGACCAGGCCGCCGAGGACGATAATCATAATCGGTTCCAGCAGGCTCATCAGCGAGCCGACCAGCACATCGGCCTCTTCATCAAAGTTGTCGGCGATTTTCTGGAGCATCTTGTCCAGGTCGCCGGTTTCCTCGCCCACATCGACCATGTTGACCACAATCGAGTCCACGGTCTTGGACTGACGCAGCGGATTGGCGAAGGTATTGCCCTGCCGGATCGCATTTTGCACCTTGTTCAGCATCGAGCCATAGATCTCGTTGTCCGCCGTTTCCCGGGTAATGTTCAACGCCTCCAGAATCGGAACGCCGGCACTGATCAGCGTAGCCAGCGTTCGTGTCCAGCGGGCCACCGCGGTTTTATAGACCAGCTTTTTAATGACCGGGGTACGCAACTTGAGCCAGTCCATCACATACCGGCCCTTCTGGAACTGACGCACCAGTTTGAGCAGCGAAAACAGCACAAACGGGCAGGCGATCACGATCGCGGCGTTCAGACCCTTACGGTCCGTCAGCCAGTTGCTGATATTGAGCAGTATCTGCGTCAGTGCGGGCAAGCCCGCTTTTCCGTCACTCATGTCGCTGAGCACCTCGGAAAACGTCGGCACGATGAAAATCATCAGGCCCATCACGATCAGGAACGCGGCGCTCATCACCACCGCCGGATACACCATCGCGCCTTTGATCTTGGCTTTGAGCCGCTCGGCCTTTTCCAAAAAGTCCGCCACACGGTTTAAGATGACATCCAACACACCGCCCACCTCGCCGGCGGCCACCATGTTCACAAACAGCCGGTTAAAACACTTGGGATATTTGCCCATCGCCTCGGATAAGGTGGCGCCGCCCTCGATGTCATCGGCCACATACCCGACCACCCGCTTAAAGGTGCCCTTTTTCGCCTGCTCTTCGAGAATCCGCAGCGAACGCAGAATCGCCAACCCCGCATCCTGCAGCGTGGACATCTGCCGGGCAAACTCGGTCACGGTCTTGATCTTGACCCTGCCGCCGGCCCCCCGCCGCTTGGGTCCGGCCGCGTCTTTGGCGACTTTCACCTTCCGGGCGGCATTTTGGGCGCGGACCTTTGTCGGAAACAGCCCTTTATTGCGAATCTTACTGATCGCTTCTTTGCTGCTGAGGGCCTCGATCTGGCCTGCTGATTCATTCCCTTTTGCGTCTAATGCTTGATATTGGAATACCGGCATCGTTTATCCCTCCCAAAAAAGGATTTTGGGTTTTATATACGTTTTCAAAACAGTTATTCTTCTTCTGCGGCGATTGTTTCCCGCGCCACTTCATCCAGCGTGGTAATGCCGTCAAAAATGGCCTTCAGTCCGTTTTCACGCAATGTCCTCATCCCTTCGCGGCGTGCCGCTTCGCGCAGAACCGCGGTGGATGCGTGGTTCATGACCAAATCCCGCAACTCATCATTAAATGTCATAATCTCATAAATTCCCGTCCGCCCGCGATAGCCGGTTCGGTTGCAGTTATTGCACCCTTTGCCGTAATAGAATGTCTTATCGCCAACGTCTTCGGGACGCAGATCAAGTTCCATCAGCATCTCTTCGGTCGGCTCGTATTCGGTTTTGCATTGGGTGCAGATCTTTCGAACCAGCCGCTGGGCAACGATGCCTTCCAGCGTCGCGGTAATCAAAAACGGCTCCAGGCCCAGGTCCAGCAGACGGGCGATCGTGCTCGGTGCGTCATTGGTGTGCACCGTCGTAAATACCAAGTGACCGGTCAGGGAGGCCTGGATCGCGATCTGGGCCGTTTCGAGGTCACGGATTTCACCAACCATCACGATGTCCGGGTCCTGACGCAAAATGGACCGTAGGCACTTGGCAAACGTCAAGCCAATGTCCGGGCGAATCTGAACCTGGACCAATCCATCAATATCGTATTCCACCGGGTTTTCGGTGGTAATGATCTTCGTCTCAGTATCATTGAGTTCTTTGAGAGCCGAATACAGTGTCGTTGTTTTTCCGGAACCCGTCGGACCGGTTACGACCACGATCCCGTTGGGCTTGTGAATCAGTTGGTTCACTGAATTTAAGTCACTGTCCTGCATTCCCAGCATGTCCAGCTGCAAATTCACCTGCGTTCGGTCCAGCACACGCAGCACCACGCTTTCGCCGAACATCGTGGGCAGAATGCTGACACGCAAATCCACCGGGTTGCCGCCCATCACCAATGCAATACGGCCGTCCTGGGGCAAACGGCGTTCGGCAATATCCAGCCCGGCCATAACCTTGATACGGCTGCTCAGGGCCATGGCGATATAATTCGGCGGGGATTCCATATCGTAGAGAACACCGTCAATACGGTACCGCATCTGATATTTGTCCTCAAACGGCTCAAAGTGAATATCCGAGGCCTTGTCACGGATCGCCAACATCAAAACCTGGTTGAGCAGTTTAATCACCGTGTTCGACTCGGCCGCCCCTTTAATTTCGTCCAGGTCAATGCTCGCATCGCGGCCGGCAAGCTGAGCCAGACTCGTATCCGACTCAATCTCGCCGATGAGCTCGCTCATGCTCTCATCTTCTTCGGCATAGTACCGATCCAGAAGCTCCTTGACGCTGTCCTCATCGGAAACCTTCGCGACGACTTTGTACCCCATTAAGGTACTCAAATCATCCGTCGCCCGGAAATTATCGGGCGAGTCCATGGCCACCGTCATCTGGTTTCTGGATTTGTCATATTCAACGGGGATGATTCTATACGTACGTGCCATTTGGGCCGGCAACTGGTGGATGATGTCCTGGGGGATTTCCACCCCCTCCAGGTCCACATACTCCATACCGCGCTGCCCCGCCAGCGCAATGCGAAGATCACTGGGCTTAATAAACCCCTGATCGATGAATACCTGCCCCAGTTTGCCCCCTTTTTCCTTCTGTATGGCAAGGCATTTATGGACCTTTTCACGGGTCAGAAGACCCATCTTAATCAGGATCCGGCCCAAGTGTCTGTTTTTTAACTCTATTACTGGAGGTATTTTTGCCATTTTCATAAACTCCATTATCCTGTTCCAAGCAGGACAAATCTGAATCTACTTCTATTGTTATTATAGCGAAATATACGAACAAAAACAAGGGTTTTAACTAATAGACACTTTTAATATAAGATTCAGCATTGATTAAAATTGGAATAATTTGAGATAATTGACTTATCAAACAAAAATAGCAAAAAAACGAAGAAAAGAAAATGGACACTTTTTATATAAGACTGTTTTTCAGACGACAAAATACAGGTCGGTTATTTTTTTTGTATTATTCGGTTGATCCACCAATAACAGGACCATAATCTTCTGCAATTTTCTTCGATGCCCCGCTCAAGGTACCGCCCGCTTTTTTCTGAGCCAGCTTCAGCATCTCGTCCGGGTTTCTGGCCTTGTCTAAAAGTTCTTCGAGATCGATCAGGTCTTTATCGTACAATTCCCACAGGTGGTCATCCAGTAATTGCATCCCCATTTTTTTGCCGATTTGAATGCTGGATTCGATACGGTAAACCTTATTTTCACGTATCAAGTTCGAAATGGCCGGCGTGACAACCATAAACTCGTAAGCAGCAACACGGCCCCGCGGCTTTCTCGGGCACAGGGTCTGGCTCAAGACCGCAATCATGTTGGTACTGAGCTGAACTCGAATCTGCTCCTGTTGGCTGACGGGAAACGCATCAATGATTCGGTTAATGGTGCCCTGGCATCCGGTGGTATGAAGCGTGCCAAACACAAGGTGGCCGGTTTCGGCGGCACTGATCGCCGCTTCCATCGTTTCCAGATCTCGTAATTCACCCACCAGAATCACATCCGGGTCCTGACGCAGGGAACGGCGCAGCGCCTCGGCGAACGTCGTCACATCCAGGCCCACTTCCCGCTGGTTGATGATTGATTTTTTGTGCTGATGATAGTACTCAATCGGCTCCTCGACCGTAATAATATGCCGATCCAGCGTCTCGTTAATATAGTTAATCATCGATGCCAGTGTGGTTGTTTTGCCGCTGCCCGTCGGGCCGGTCACCAAAAACAACCCTCTCGGCCGGCGGCACAGGGCAGCGCAAATTTTCGGCAAGCCGATCTGTTCAAAACTCAGCAGTGCCGAAGGAATCAGACGCAAGACCATCGAAATGTTTCCTTTTTGTTTGAAAATGGCCGTTCTGAAACGCCCCGCATCGCCAAACGCAAACCCGTAGTCCGTGCTTCCGGTTTCCTGAAGTTCCTGCTGGTTGCGCTCCGGCGTAATACTTTTCATGAGTGCCGTCGTATCATCCGGGTCAAGTACTTTGGTGTCAAGGGACCGCAGACGTCCCGAAATACGCAGAACAGGGGGACGCCCGACGGAACAGTGTAAATCGGAGCCGCCCATTTTAATACATGCTTCCAACAGTCGATCAATGTTTAAGGTCGCCATCTTTAAGTCCCTAAAAAAAGCTTTGCCTCAATCCTATGCATCCAAAACCAATCCTTCCGCCTGTGCCACACGCGACACTTCTGCGGGGGTGGTAATCCCCTTGAACACCTTCTTTTTTCCGTCATAGAGCAAGGAGGTCATTCCGGTCGCCAATGCCGCTTTTCGCAATTCTCCCGCCGGGGCGCGTGCAAACGCAAGATCCCGCAGTTGATTATTCATTTCAAGCATTTCAAAAATCGCGATTCGGCCCTTAAACCCGGTCCCCTGACAATGATTGCACCCGGCCCCTTTATAAATCTTATGCAATTTCATGTCATCCGGCTTGATATTTAGCAGACGCAGAAAATGCGGATCCGGCGACGGGTCTACAGTCCGACATTCCTTACAAATCGTTCGAACCAGTCGCTGCGCCATAATGGCCTGAATCGAACTGGCCACCAAAAACGGCTTGACCCCCATGTCAATCAAACGCGTGATGGCACTGGGGGCATCATTGGTGTGCAGCGTACTGAACACCAGGTGGCCTGTTAATGCCGCCTGAATCGCAATGTCGGCCACGATACCGTCACGGATTTCACCGATCAGGATGATATTCGGCGCCTGACGCAGCATGGACCGAAGAATCGATTCAAACGTCAGTCCAATATCCGTTCTGACCTGGCACTGATTAATGCCGGCAATATTATATTCCACCGGGTCTTCGGCCGTAATGATCTTCTTGTCCGGCCGGTTCAGTTCCTGCAGCGCCGAATACAGCGTGGTTGTTTTACCGGAACCCGTCGGTCCGGTTACCAGGAAAATGCCGTTCGGCCGCCGGATGATTTTCGTAAAGCGCGCGTAATCATCCGAGTCAAAGCCAATCGCCTGAATACCGATGTTCACAGAATCCGGACGCAAAATACGCAGTACCGTGCTTTCGCCGTGATAGCCGGGAAGAGCCGAGACACGAAAGTCGATATCCTGGTTATCAATCTCACGCTTAATTCGACCGTCCTGAGGCAGCCGGCGTTCCCCGATGTCCATTCCCGATAAAATTTTTAAACGGGCCAGCAAGGGGGCCTGCATGTTTTTGGGAATGTTATCCCGTTCCACACAGACGCCGTCCACACGGTACCGGATCCGGACACGGTCCGCCATGGGTTCCACATGAATATCACTGGCACGCATTCTGACGGCTTCATCGATGATCAGGTTGGCCAGGCGAACAATCGGGCCGTCGTCAACGGCGTCTGTCGTCTGGGCACGCCGCACTTCGGCTTCAATCGCGTGCCCCATGGCCCTTAATTCTTCAGCTGTTTGGTCGATACTGCTGCGATATTCATCCGTACTTTCCTGTACGGCACTCGACCCTTCAATATACGTGTCGATTTTTGTCGGGCTTGCCAGGCAACATCGCAGATCCATATTAAGGCGGAATCGAAGGAGATCAATCGTGTCCAGATCCATCGGGTCCGGGATAATGATTTTTAATTCACCGTTATCCTGCCCCAAGGGGATGACTTTGTGTTTTTTGATGATGTCTTCGGGGACCAGTTTGGTCGCATTTTCGGGAATCTGAGCATTATTCAAATCGACAAATTCAAAACCAAACTGCTTGGCCAACGCCTTGTAAACCTGATCTTCTGTAGCCAATCCATCCTCAACAAGCACCTCCCCGAGACGCTTATGGGTTTTCTTGCCCTTTTTGATCGCTTCAATCAGGTTTTCTTTGCCGACATATCCCTTCTTGTAAAGGATTTCACCTAAGCGTCTTTTTGATTTTGCCATCGGAACCCGCTTCTTGGATAATAAAATAATGCCTGACGTATACTAAACGTATATTATACCAAAAACAGGTCGTTTCGTCAAACCTGCAATCTCAAACGGATATGATTTAGCGCTGCCAATGCCGAACGCATCCGGACCCAATGCCGATTTACGGCGGGAAATCGGTGTTCGGCGACCTTGCAATCGCCGTCAATGAACACAGAAATATAGACTAATCCAACAGGTTTTTCGTCTGTTCCGCCGCCCGGGCCGGCAATTCCGGTGATGGCGACAGCAATATCGGCCCCGGACCTCTGGGCGGCTTGAGTTGCCATGCTTTGTGCAACGGGGGCGCTAACCGCTCCAAAATCGGCTATTAATTTCTCGGGCACCCCTAACAACCGTATTTTGGCCTCATTGCTATAGGTCACCCAGCCAGCCAGCAGGTATTCGCTGGACCCCGGTATTTCCGTCAGCATTTGAGACAAAAGACCTCCGGTACAAGACTCGGCCGTCACCATGGTTTTATGGTGTTTTTTAAGCAAATCAGCCACAACGTCCGGCAAACTCTGGTCGTCTTCGCCGTACACCCATTCGCCGAGGCATTCACGGATTGCGGTTTTGTCATCATCGATCATTTGAATTGCCGTTTTTTCATCTTCGGCTGTTGCATTGATATGCATGATAATATCGCCGGAGCCGCATGTGCAATTAATCAGCGGGTTGCGGCCCCGCTCCATCAGGTTGCCCAACTTCTGGGCGATCTCCGATTCACCGGCTCCCAAACATCGTAATTTCCTGCAAACCACTCTCGCCGTGGAAAGGGACTGTTCGAGAAAAGGAAGCACATGATCCGTAAACATCTGCTTCATCTCGGCCGGCACACCGGGCATCACGACGATGTCAATATCTTTTTTTCGTGCCCAAAACCCGGGCGCCGTTCCGATGGGATTGTCTAAAATCGCTGCACCTGTGGGGAAGTAGGCCTGGGAACGATTTTTCGGAGCCATTGTTTTGCCGCGTTTCTCGAAAAAATCGTTCATCGCCCGGAGTATCTCGTCATGAAATTCAAGCTCAACGCCCAGGTAGGCCGCAACGGCATTCCTTGTCAGATCATCATCCGTCGGCCCCAACCCGCCGGTGACCACTATCAGTTCACCCTGCTGCGACGCATCCTGGATTGCCTTAACAATGCGCTCTTTTTCATCGGGGACCTGCCAGACGCCGGCTGTCAGAACTCCCTTTTCGAACAATCTCGCCGCCAGCCAGGAGGCATTGGTGTCCACGGTCTGGCCGCTTAACAGTTCATTGCCGATACTGACAATACACGCTTTCTTCATTTTTATACCCTTCAGGGTAGTAAATTCCCGCGAGTTAATCCGTAACTTACGGTTGCGGGTGATCCCGGATCAAGTCCGGGATAAACTCCGCCGCGCAGAAACGGGACTTTTCAATCATGATTCGTATTCGCTTTGATCAGGGCCTTGATGACACCGTCTTTATAGCCGGCAACCAAATCAAAGGCCCGTTGGGATTGGTCAAATTCAAATGTATGCGTTACCATGAAATCCAAATCGACTTTTCGGTCAGCGATCATATCCATTGCCTTCCGGGTGCAGTGATTTTGCCTTCTGACATTAATGATCGAGATTTCCTTGCGCCGAAGCCTGTCCGGGCAAAAACCGATTCGTTCGGCGCGGGGAATCCCGATCAGCATCAGTGTTCCGCCGGGCTTGAGAACGTCAACCGCCTGATCTATGGTTTCCTGCTGACCCGCGCACTCAAACGCCACATCAACCCCGTCTGGTTCCAGGCCTGCCATTGCCTGAACCACATTTTCTGTGTCCGGATTGCCTATCCACACCGCACCGGCACTTCGGGCGATTTCGATCCGCTCGGATATGATTTCGGTTATGTAGATGGTTTCGACTCCCTGTGCCTGCGCAGCTTTCAGGCAGCTTAACCCGATCGGACCGGCGCCGAAAACGGCCGCTGTTTGTCCGGCCTGCAGATGCGATTGCTGAACCGCATAGACACCAATCGCAAAGGGCTCACACAAAACACCCTGCTGAAGCGAAATCCGGTTTTTCGTGGGAAAACAGCATTCTGCCGGCATGACAAGGTATTCGGCCAGGCAGCCGTCGATCTGGCCGGGGCAGCCAAGAAATTTGAGGCTTTGGCAGGTATGCGGCCGGCCCGCCCTGCACTGGTCGCACTGCCGGCAGGATATGGCCGGTTCCACGACAACCGGTTCTCCCTTTTGTAATGTCTTTACTCCCCGCCCAAAATCAACCACGGTCGCCGAGCATTCATGC
Organism: Phycisphaerae bacterium; assembly: GCA_029858345.1. Taxonomy (GTDB): domain Bacteria; phylum Planctomycetota; class Phycisphaerae; order Sedimentisphaerales; family Anaerohalosphaeraceae; genus 4572-13. The sequence goes on along the minus strand of JAOUFG010000007.1, from coordinate 1,898 downwards.
CCGACCGGATAGGGGTATTGAACTTTCTGGCTGCCAATCCGGCCGGTTTCATAATAATGCACATCGGAGCCGCAAACGCCCACATATTCCACTTTGAGCAGAACATCCGTGGGGTTGACGACCTTGGGAGCAGGAACCTCGCAGAGAGCCATTTCTCGTATTCCTGTCAACATCTGTGATTTCATATCGAAAATTCTACTCAAAATCATCTCTTCGCTGAAAAAAAAATCGGAATCCAATTGACCGGGCAAACCGATCCGCTAACACTGTACTTATGCTCATATTGTATTTGCATCCGGCCCGGACGGCAATAGAAATCCTTCGGCCGCTTTCTTCGGGCTTAACAGCTTAAGACGCGTGTTATTCAAGAAATTCCGAATCAATCCTGTATTTAAGGTCGTCTTTTGCTTATAATTATCCCCTTATATGATTACACTTTCAATCGTAATTCCGGTCTTTAATGAAGAAACCAAGATCGCTCAGGATATTCTTGCGGCGGATCGGTTTTTGGTTTCGGAGAATTTGTCCGGAGAAATCATCATCGTTGATGACGGCAGCACCGATCAGACCCGGACCCTTGCAGAGAAAACGGCCGCAGGCATCCAAACACCCTGTGTTATTGAAGGATTAGAGGCGAATTACGGAAAAGGCCGGGCCGTCCGTAGCGGTATCTTAAAAAGCCGGGGAGACTATGTCCTGTTCGCTGACAGCGGCCTCTGTGTTCGGTTTGCTGAAGCACTGTCGGGGGTGGCCCTCATTCGCTCGGGACACTGTCAGATTGCCCACGGATCCCGTAAACTTTCCAACTGCCATATCCTGCGGTCTCAAACCCTGTATCGAAAAATCTGTTCGCGGCTCTTTCACTGGTTCCTGATCCATGACATTAAGCTGCTTGGAAATCTCACGGATACCCAGTGCGGTTTCAAGGTCTACAGCGGTCCTGCCGCACGCCAACTGTACGCCGAAAGCAGCATGGACCGGTTCATGTTCGATATTGAAATCATCCTGCTGGCCCTGGCCCGGGGATATACCATCAAGGAGTTTGCGGTGGACTGGACCTGCGACCCAGACAGCCGCTTAAAACCGGCGAAAGAAGTATTCGGCATTTTCAGAGATGTGATGAAGCTGAAACGGCAATTCCGCAATCTCACATCCCCCAAAAGGCGATGATTTAATCCTGCGCCCAGTTGCCCCACCGCATCAGTTGATCGTTGCCTTTGCCATCGGTCATCAGCAGCATGACAGACAGCCCGGGTTGTTTTGTCTGCATCGCCTGTATTTTTTCAACGGGCATAATCATTGCCGCCGTGCTGAGCGCATCGCACATCGCCGCGTTTTCAGGCAGCCGGACCCAGCATGCGATACGGTTGGTCACCGCTTGGCCCGTGAATGGATTGATAATGTGCCCGCCCTGCTGCAATCCCGAACAGCTCATCGCTTCGTTGGCCAGTTCCAACCGGTCGATCACAGATTCATCCACCGGATTGCGAAGCACAACGGGCCATCCGTTTTTTTCGTTGGGGGGTTGAAGGGCACGAATCGAACTGGCGCCTCCGTGAATGATCGCTCTTTGAATCCCCCACTCGGCCAAAACGTCCGCGGCGGCATCCACCGCGTATCCTTTGCCGATCCCTCCCAGATCGATACTCATCCCTTCCTGCAGGACTTTGACGGAATGCGCCTCTTCGTTGAGCTCCAGCATTCGGGGCGTTGTCAGCTTCGACAGAAATCCTTCTGACGCACCGGTGTTCTCGTGTTTGCCGGCCTTGATGAGATCGCCAATCGTACTATTAAAAGCCCCGTCCGTTAATTCATACGCCCTTTGAGCAAACCGGAGGCACCGGATTACATCATCGTCGACAATGGCCGTCTCATTCGCTGACAATCGATTAACCCGG
>JAOUFG010000177.1 GCA_029858345.1 Phycisphaerae bacterium | reverse complement strand
CCGTTTGGTCAATCAGTTTTGCTGGCATGGTAAGTACTCCTAAAAAAACAGTTAAACCATGCCACTGTTATCGGACAAATCCAAAAAGTTCCTTGAAATATAACACTATTTCAAGCGAACACCCATTTTTTTCGACGTAAGTTTTTTTATTAAAAAGGCTTAACGCTTTTAATAAATATATAAAAATGGCCTCACCCGAACAGGGTGAATCCTTAACTACGAACTACGAACTACGAACTACGAACTCTCAAACAGACCATCGGTCAGTTTGAGCAAAATACTTCATTCGGCGTCAAAAAGCCAAGTAATTTTCTAGGCCGATTATTCAGCCGTTCCATGAGATGCTCAATCTGCTCATCCGTCAGAGTTCGTAAATCACTCCCTTATGGTGAACCATACACGTCGAATTCGCTGAAAAATGTGCCGCCATTAACCTCCCAGAGCAGATAACGGAAACGCCCAATTTCTCCGTGGGCGGCCGTGATCGAACAGGCCTGCTGAGCGGGACGCTCGAGCGGTTCGTCAACTTCAAAGAAAGCATCGGTGTTGACCCGCGCAATTCGTGTCCAACCCCCGCGATGCGGCAAAAGCTCCATATCGGGCAGCTGATCGCCCGAAAAACCGTAAAGCGTAAATTTCTGTGTTGCTCGTTGTCGGTGCTCCTCATTCCTCTCATTCTGATGCCACGAGTATGAATTAACCTTAGTAACCGAGATCGATTGCCCCAAATCGATCAGGAAACTGCCGCCCGAATGGTGATTGAAGAACGCCGAACTTCTCGGAGAGTCCTGATTTGATTGTCCCATACCGTCAAGCAGCAATGTCTCGGGAGCATTCTGACCGGGATATTTCCTGAGCTGCCCCTGCACCACGCGAATGCCGGCGTGGCCGAACACCTGATCGGCGTAATCGTCGCTGCTGGGCGGAGCAATATTCGGGAAACGGAAGCTTGCCGTTCCGTCTCCTGGCTCAATACGTGTCATGACCCGTCGCTCGCCCGGTTCGATGTACAGTGTTTCACCGATGCGCAATCGCGGCGGAGACTTGATACCTTCCAGCACAACATCAACCTCACCTTCAGAAACATTTACGCGGTTGAGTCCATCCGGCGTCACCTTTGCGGTAAAGGCAGTACCAATATCCACGAACATCGAATTCGGCGTCTCAAGCTTAAATCCTTTCGAGTCCGGCGTTTCCGCCATCAAGCGAGCTTGTCCCTGCATCAGAAACACGCTGTTATTCGAAAGCGGCACAAGAATGCTCGGCCCCAATACGGTCATGCGGGCTCCGCTCTCGAATTCCACATCAGCCGATCCCGACAACAGTTCGATTCGCTGCCCGATGTGGATAGGATCTCCGGAGCTGACTCGAGTGGTCGAAACCATCCAACGACAATCCTGTAATCCAGTAAACTGGGCAACGACCTCCGATTTTGCTGGAAAAATCTGAAACCCATACCGTATCAACATTCCGCCACCTAAAACTATCAGAATCAGTATTGCTGCTGCGACTCTCATCGGCAGATAGCGCCTTTTCTCAACCCGGGGCACAATGCTGTCTGATATTGGATAAATTTTCGCACTGGCATCGACTTCCTCGCACTCAGACAAATTATCAAAGTTCAGCTTACCCGATGCCAATTCGCCATGCACTTCCACACGCCACAGGTATTCATCTCTGGCACCTGAATCGACACATAAGAGTCCGTGTAAATCTGCTAACTCTTCTTCGTTTATCGTCCCATGACACAATGCCGCAACAGCATCATCAAATTCGCAAGATGGAAATTTCATTAGTTCACCTCTTCTTTAAGAGAACGTTCCACACATCCGCGTAACTGCTGCCTGATACGCTGAAGGGCCTTGTAGACTGCTTCCACGGTCCGATGAGCCTGCTCAGCAAGCAACTCGACACTGGACTGCTGATAGTAATAACCGTTAACCAAAAAACGTTGCTTCTCGGGCAGCTTTTGAAGGCAATGCTTCAGATGCGCCAGGCGTCCATCAAACTCCGGCCGAAGCTGCTCACGGCGTTTCGTTAATTCTTCTGCAAGCCCCTTATCGAGCAACGCCTTCCAACGCTGCCGGCGGGCCATCCACTGGCGAGCGATATTCAATGCGAACCGGCAGGCCCAGGGGGCGAACGGCCGTGATGTGTCATACTGGTCGAACTTCTCCCATAGAACAACCGCTGTTTGCTGCACGATCTCCTGGGCATCGGCTGTCGGTGGCACGATAGCAATGACGTACCGGAAGATCTCTTGCTCATTGGCAAGAAAAACCCTCAGAAATTCCTGCTTCGCCGTCGATTTCGAGGAGGACTGATCAGATTCCATATTCATGGCCTATTCCCTATTTTCCAAATACGCGGTAAACAAACATAATTATCGTGATCGCGATTGAAAATTCCCGTTGGGTCGCGCCTATATAGCACTGCGACCGTAAGTTACGACTCCGCCCGCGGGGATTTATTGCCCCGAAGGGTATAAATCTGCGCAGACTCCGTCTCGGTGGGTACCACACCTTCCCACCAAGCAACTTGGCCTCTATAGATACTTCCCGCCAACGCCCAGGATTGGACACAAAAATTCATTCGCTGGGATTGCGAACTCACGATGCGATTCATCTTTTTCTTCCGGATTAACGGTCGGATGAACCCGCTTCTGACAGATTCTGGGCTCTTTCATTTTCTGGTGTTTCATGGTCTACTATGCCGGCTATCTGGGTCCGCCTGTTGAAACTGGTGACATTGAAATCAGAAGAGTAACGAAGCCCCGATGGATAAATCCACCGGGGCTTTCGTTTTTAACTGCAACAATTACGGCAGTCTCACATCACCGCAAACACTGCGATCTAACGATTAATAACTGCTGCAGGTGACAACATTTTCCGCTGCATTATACGTCAGGCCGGAATAAACAATGTCGTCAACACAGAACGTGTAAGACGGTTTCTTAACCTGGTTAACGGTGGTGATATCGCAAGTTTGCCCGTCTGTTTGACGTGCGTGTTCAGTATTGTATGGCTCATTTGATTCGTGAGATTCGTTTCCTGGCTGAACACACTGTGCAAAAGCTGTCCCGATGGGGAACAAAACTGCTGG
>JAOUFG010000083.1 GCA_029858345.1 Phycisphaerae bacterium | reverse complement strand
GACTGATTCATCGTCGAAGCCGCCTGCACCTGGAAGTGTTTTCAAGAAAATGTAAAAATAACAAAATGATAACTTGACAAAGGTCGTTCCATATCAGCCGCGGGTGAAGCAAAGCGGAACCCGTGGTAAGAGAACCAAAACCAAGCCGACCCCGAAGGGGTCGAATAAAAAGGTGTCCATGGCAACATATACCCAGATTCTGTATCATATCGTTTACGGCACAAAAGACCACAACGGCACGCTTAATCTCGAACGCCATGATGAACTATGCCGTTACACTGCCGGAATCCTAATGAACAATAATTGTTTCGTCTATAAAGTCGGCGGACACACAGAACATCTTCATATTTTAACTGGACTACATCCAACCATTGCTCTGGCCAACGTGGTCAAGGATCTCAAGTTGGCACAATCCAAGTGGATTAAGAAGAAAAACGTATTTCCGGCGTTTGATAACTGGCAGGATGGATATGGAGCGTTCACTTGTTCATGGAAAGATAAAGAACGAATTATCAACTATATCGCCAACCAAATCGAACACCATCATCACAAGACATTTCGCGGTGAATATATCGAAATGTTGCAACAGGCCGGGATTGAATTTGATGAAAAATATCTATGTTGACAATTCGACCCCTCCGGGGTCGATGGGTATGTGGGGCACCCCTACCACGGGTTCCGCTCCGCTTCACCCGCGGCTATTCTTATGGTTATCCCTGCGGGATAAATCATAAGCAGATCAATCAAATTTGATAACATCAATTAAACACATTATCCAAAAAAATACTGATGCCAAAGGTATCGATATAATTGCCAACCACCACTTTCGGCGTCTAACAAAGCACCTCTGAAGTAATGCGGATATGCCTAATACAATTGCCCCAAAAGAAATGCATACCCCTGCACCATGAAAAGATTCACGTATCTTCATTGAACCAACTACACACATTTCAAGAAGCAAAAACACATAAAGTGAAGTAATTAAGAATAAGCTTATAGTCGCAAGGGCTGAAGGAGCCGATGTTGATTTTTTTTCTTGAACAGGACGTATTGTTTGATTTTGACTATTTGCTGCCATTTTTCTCAAATAATACTTCCACAACTGTGCTTTTGTCAAGTAATTGCTTTCTCTGATTTTAGGATTAGCCTTTTGGGTGTGTTTTTACAGTAGCGGGTGCACTGTCATTCCGGCATGACAAATAAGTATCCATTTCTTTTGCCCGCTGCGGCCAGAAGTATTGGCTCAGCCGCTCGGTGGGCATAGCGAATTCGGCCAGCGATCGTGTACCTTCGATACTGTCTGAGGGATGTTGCGTGCAATAGGTCTGGATACTCACCATCTTCTCCAGTCGTATCGCCAAATCCTTCACTGTTCCATCATATAAAAAGACCTCGCGTCGGCCCGGATCTTCAATGAGCGACCGAATGATCGTTGGGTATGAAAGCCGCTGCGGCAGTAGCGGGAAACACCCCGCGGCAATCGCTTCCAGCATGCCGATGCCGAAGAACTCATGGTTGGCCGTGGAGACAACGATATCGGATTCGGCCAAAGCAGATTCATACTCCTCTCGACTTGATTGATACCCCCAGCGGTCAATGTGATCGGCAAAGTAATCTTTGGCCCAGTCAAAAATCTCCGGCTGGTCGCGGAATTGCTCCCCGATGACATTGAGGCGAAAGTCCATCCCTTTTTTCTTGAGAATTTTCATCGCGGCGAAGAAATCCTCCGGATTCTTATCGTGCTCCCACCGCGCAGCCCATAGAACACGAATAGGGCCTGGCTTTCGGTCTCTGGAGTGCTCGATCGGATTGATCCCCGGCGGATGAATGGACGACTTGCTGCGGACCTGCTCGATCACTTCGATGGGTTGATAGTCCGGCATTCGTTTGAGAAATTTTTCAATCGCTTCGAGAAATTCATCCCGATGAAATTCGGAATTAAACCACACCATATCCGCTGCCAGTGCCGTGGTAATATTGGTCATGCAGTATTGATAATCCCGCTCGGATTCGACCTGGACGGGATAGGTGAGCTGGTTTTCATGAAAGTAAACGATTTTCGGCAGCCGCCGGATCGATTCATCAACCAGCCCCAAAAACTCCGCCAGGTTCAGCATATCCGAGCAAAACAGCACATCCCATTGTTCGCCGGCCGCAACACGCTCATTAACCTGCTGAGCAAACGTGATTGCTCCGTGCCGCATCCGCCATTTCCACTTGCTCGGCGGCAGCGTCAGCAATGTAAACGTGTGCTCACTCTGCGCCTGCCATCCGTCCAGAAACGCCTTATGCGACCCGCCATAATAGGATTCTAAAACCAGTATCTTCATCAAAATCGTCTATTTCAATTGTTCTTTTGTAAGCGTTCACAAGTTTTCGATTATACTAAATCGCAGCATGGCCTGAAAGGCCAGCGTATCATAGCCCAGGGCACCGCCCTGGGTTTGGGAATCACCCCATCAATCTTCGCCCTGAAAGGGCACCATAAAATAAAACCGCCTTACTATCCTGCCCTTTCAGGGCGTTTATTGTTTGGGTTGCATCTGTTCCCAGGGCGATGCCCCGGGCTATGATACGCTGGCCTTTCAGGCCGTAAATTCGCATTCTTTTTAAAAATGAGAACGCTTGCTTCCTTTTCTAATCGTTCTTTTTTAGATGAATCAGCGTGATTTGGTTGCGGCTGCCGAGCCGCATGGGTGGGCCCCAGGTGCCGGAGCCGGTGGAAATGTATAAGTTCATCCCGTCAACGGTGTGCAGGCCTTTGAGATATTGAAAGCGTGACCGCACGACCCAGTTGAACGGCCAGATCTGACCGTTGTGCGTATGGCCGCTGAGCATTAAATTGATGCCTGCTTTCGCGGCGGCGGCATATCCGTCCGGCTGGTGATACATCAAAATCGTAAATGTGTTCGGATCAAACGAAATCGACGGCAATATCCGCTCAACCTGCTGCCGGTCTTCACTATCGTCGATGCCGATCAGTTGAATGTCACCGAATTCCACGGCCTCATTTCGCAGCGGAATCACCGGGGTTTCTTTCAGCATCGCCATCACCTCCTCCAAACCCGCATACCGTTCGTGATTGCCGGTGATCCAATAGGCCGGGGCTTTCAGTTCATTCAGCGGTTCAATGGATTCCGCGGACAATCGTCCCGCCGGGTCCAGCAAATCACCGGTAATCAGCACAACATCGGGATTCGATTCGTTGGTTTTGTGAATCAGCCGCCGGAGATGATTTTCGCTGACAGACCCGCGATGGATATCGCTCAGTTGGACAATCGTCATATTCACCGGGGCCGATATGTCAATCGATTTGACTTCGATTCGCCACGCATTGACAAACGAATACAAGGTTAAACACCCGATCACACCAATGACCACCCAGCGTGAAATGGGAACAGGAAAGCGAAAAATCAGATACAACAGGTCATGCCCCAGTAACACAATCAAACATAACCAGCCAACACCCAGACCGATTGCCGAAAGCCGCAGCATCCATTCACACGCCCGGCAAGGAAACCGCCGCTCCAGCGAAGCGAACACCACATACCCGAACGCCAGAACCACCAGCAGCAGCCAGAACCAGAGATTTTGTTTCAGCTTAAAAACCGAAAAAAGCCGGGCGAGGATATAATAATACCCGCCCAGGCAAATGCCGGTAAAGATGCTGATAAAAATTAAAAATCCCATCCACTTCATCAAATATCAACCAATCGCATCAAAGGAGATCACACGCATCGGCAGGCATCCAGTGGGCGTCTTTGCCCTCCCATTTGACATTGCAGCCGATGGGATTGGTCACCGGCGTGGTGATCGGCTGGCCGGCGAGCAGTTCGGTCAGCGCGTTGTCCAGGTCGTTGACGGTCATCTTGCCGGTGTCGCGCGGGTTGTCGACGCCGCGGCCGGTGTAAACGAGTTTGCGGTCTTTGTCGAACACGTAAAAGTGCGGTGTCCGCAGTGCCCCATAGCCCCTAGCCACATCCTGCGTCGCATCATGCAGATACAGCCACGGAAATTTGTACTTGTCCATCCGCTCAACCATGTGATGGTACGAGTCCTCCTCGTACGTGTTAGGGCTGTTGGAATTGATGCCGACAAACGCTACCCCCTGCGGAATAAACTTCTCAGCGGTCGCTCGCGTTACCTCATCGGAGCCGATCACATAGGGGCAATGATTGCAGGTGAAGAAAACCACCAAAACGTCGGCATCGTCAAAATCTGACAGCGAATGCATCGCCCCGTCAGTGCCCGGAAGATTAAAATCCGGCGATTTTTGTCCAATTTGAAGCGTAAAAGCCATTTTTTCCCCTTTCAAACTAAACATTTTATGTTTTAGACAGTACTATTGTAGAGTTAATATGCTCAAATCAAAAGAAAAAAAGATATTCAAATCGTGCTTTTGACGCTATTATGAACAGTAAATAATCAAGCCTAAATCTAAATAATGCAGGAGGCCGACATGGATTTGAAAGAATACTTCGAAAACACCGACGGGCTGGGGGTTCTTTCCACAGCGGATGCCGACGGCAATGTGGATTCGGCGATTTATGCGGTGCCGCATGTCACGGGCGAAGACACACTCGCTTTTATCATGCGTCCGCGACTGAGCTATGACAACCTTCAGCAAAATCCAAAAGCCGCTTACCTGTATATCGAAAAGGGACCCGGCTATCAGGGCCGACGGCTTTACCTGGAAAAAACCGGCCAGGAGGAAGACCCCGAACAGGTAAGACAATTTCGGCGATCCTCACACGGTGACAGCGGCGACGAGGAACAGGCAAAGCTGGTCTATTTCAAGGTGACGCGTGTCCGGCCGCTGGTCGGGGACAAGGAAGAACGCTGAGACATCGTTCAAAACCCAATCCAGACCCGCAGGAGAAATCTCATGAAAATTTTGATCAGCGGTTCACACGGATTTATCGGTTCGGCGCTGCACACCCGCCTTCAACAGCAGGACCATTCGCTGCTGCGCCTGATTCGGCTCACACAGGTCGCTCACTCTGATGAGGTTTTCTGGAACCCGATAGAACATTTCATCGAACGCGGCAAACTGGCCGGTGTGGATGCCGTGGTGCATCTGGCCGGAGAGAACCTTTTCGGGCGATGGAACGACAAAAAGAAGCGGTCCATTTATGACAGCCGTGTGTTGAACACCGCTTTTTTGGCCCGGACCCTGGCAGAAATGGACCCCGGGCCCAAGGTTCTGATCTGTGCCTCGGCCATCGGCTATTACGGCGACCGGGGCGAGCACGACTGCATCGAATCGGCCGCCGCCGGCGAGGGTTTCTTGCCCGATGTCTGCAAGGACTGGGAAGAGGCGACCGTTCCGGCGGCAAACGCGGGGATTCGTGTGGTGAACCTGCGGTTCGGTATCGTGCTGGGTAAAGAAGGCGGCTCACTGGCCAAGATGCTGCCGGCCTTCAAGATGGGCATGGGCGGCCCGCTCGGCGACGGCCAGCAGTGGGTCAGTTGGATTTCGATTCTCGATGTGGTGCGGGTGATCGAGTTTGCGCTGAGCCGCGAGACACTGAAAGGGGCGGTGAATGCGGTCTCGCCGCATCCGGTGCGGAACAAGGAATTTGCCCACGCCATCGGCCACGCCCTGCACCGGCCGGAAGTGGTGCCGATCCCCAAACGGATGCTGCACTTCATGTTCGGCGAAATGGCCGACCAAACCGTCCTGGCCAGCACGAAGGTCCTGCCCCACAAACTCCAACTGGAAGAATTCCAGTTCCAACACCCCGACCTGCACACAGCACTGGAGAGCATTCTCAAGTAGGAGTTCAGAGTTTAGCGTTTAATGTGGCCGAAGCATCCTGCTTCGGAAGTTTTATTATTTTGATCCATTTGGACATAACCCATTCTTGTGATTATGGCAAAAAGGTTAATCGTTCTTTCATGGCCTCGTCAACTTTTTCGAGTATTTTAACAGGCCAATTTTTTAGTCGATATTCCATTGATTGAGGAGAAACTTTATATCTCTTGGCTAAAAGCGAGATGAGTTTGTTTTTAATAGCAGCAGGATTTGAGTATTTGTATTCTGACGGCAGGCTTGTAATTATTTTTTCATATAAACTTCGAGCATCTTTAATCAGGTTTTCCGCTGGCATCAATAATGCAGCAGCAAGCCATTTGGCATTTCGTTCATAATAATGCCAATTCGGATGCTGTTGAATGGCTTTGAAATCAGCAGGATCAGTAACTGCTTCAATTGCTTCTTTATGTAGAAGTATGTGCCCAAGCTCTTCAGCAACTGTCATTCGATAGCGACTTTCCATAGATGCATCGTCAGCGAGGTCATCATCAATGAAAACAAAAATGATACCTGGACGGTCGGTGTAGATTCCAGTCCAACCTAATAATTTATGATTAGCAGCAAGCTTAGGCCAGACGTCAAGATCGATACCGTCCTGTTTTTCCAAAATATTTTCAATGTCAACGGGAATGGAAAAACCGACGCCGTCATGGAAAGACTGTGCAATGCGTTCGAGTTCTGGCAATTCATATCTGTGTAAAAGATCAGCTGGATTTTGTTTGTGCGCCGACATCCTTGCCTTTTATCTCCTCTATTAGCCCTTTAATATCTTCATCTGTTAACTGCACGTTATCAATGGTTCTTAATAAGGCAGGCACAAATCCCTTTGACACAATTGGCTTAATATCAGCAGGAATATCATTGGCATCTTTAGCTAAATCAAAGAATCTATTCCAGTCAGAACTCCCTTTTTCTAAACCAATTACCTGAGCGACAAGGGGTAATTTATCTTCTGGCATAGCTCGTCGTCCATGCTCGATAGCGCTCAAATTGGATGCTGGCATTTCAATCATTTCAGCAAATGATCGCAAACCAAATCCTGCAGTTAGTCTCAATTTTTTTAAAAATACCCCGAAATCCATTTTTCATCCCTTCTTGTATACAATCATTTTCATCATGCACAATTGTTATCATACATGATAACACATCGGTTGTAAAGATGTTTTACTTGAGTTTTTTCAAGATTTCATTACCCAAAAATCTACAGGATGTAACCATTTATGAAAAAAGGAATTACAATATATTGCGATTTTTGTCCAGATACTTATTGCAGAAAATTCGGAAATTAACATCAACGGTCACCTAAGGAAAGTTATCTAATTCTGATTACAAATAAAGGGTTTTTCGTCTCTTTAATATCCACTTATTTCACTGGCAATTACATTGGACGAACGCCCTCTCTCCCATCGGATGCTTCCCCTTGGCAGGGGGAGAATTTTTTGGGTTACTTCTGATACTCAATCGGGACCAGGCACATGAAGCGCGCACCTTGTGTACCAAAAAGATTCCTGAATTCATGCTTTTCATCCGGTCACATTGCGCAACTGCCGTCTTTGTTGTTGCTGTCCATTGAGCAGGTTCCGCTGCTACTGCCCCCGTCTAATGAACAGGCTCCGCCGCCAGCGGCCTTTTTCTGCATGGCATTTTTGTTATAGGGCAGCTTCATCAAAAGCTCGGCCATCATGCAGCTATCGGTCAATCCCGCGAAAACAAGTCCGCAGCCGACAAACATCGGCACGATTAAAAACCACTTACTGGCAAAGATCGCCAGCAGCGTTCCAATTGCAACGAGCGACCCGGCGACAGTTCGCACCTGCCGCTCTATGGACATTGGAACTTTTTCGCGGACAACGGGGTAGCCCTTTTTGAGCCAGCCGTTGAGACTGTCTTTGGCGACACAGATATTTTGCATCCCCGCAGCCAGCAACATCCCCGCCGCTGCCGCGGCCCGGTTACCGCTGCGACAGGACACGATCCATTTCTTATCGCCGGCCAATTCACTCATCCGAGACTGTAATCTATCAAGCGGGACGTTCAGCGACGGTAATATCCGTATCCCCTCGTACTCGTCCGGCCTGCGTACATCCAGAAGCTGCCAATCGCCGCTGTCGAGACGTTCTTTGGCCTGTTCGGCAGTCACAAATTCGATCTCCTTTGCCGAACCCTCACGGTTGACCTGAATAATCTGATCCATATTAAACGGTTTTGCTAACACCTTGCTTTCTGCGTTGGCGATAAAAGCCCGCTTGTCTGTCTCGACCATAAAGGGATTCTGCGTTTTTTCCTGCGCAATCGTGGATTGTTTATGCCCTTTGTAGTCATGAGCCGGATAGACAACCGTATCGTCCGGTAGCTCCTTAAAACGTGCCAGCGTATTGAACATGTCCGCAGGCGAGCCGTTCTGAAAATCCGTTCGCCCGACCGAGCCGATCATCAGCACATCCCCGGTAAACACACACCCGCCGCCAACCAGTGCAATGCTGTCATCGGTATGCCCCGGCGCATCCCATACCTCTAAGTGCCCAGAACCAAACTCAATTGTGTCACCTGCCGAAACCTGTTTCGGGCCAAGCGATGAAATCGCCTTAGGCGACATATATAACGGGCACGGGTACTCGGCTTTCAGGATCGCCGCTGAAGAGATATGATCGGCATGGGTGTGCGTATCCACGATGCCGGCCAGGGTCAGGCCTTTTTTCCGGATCAGGTCGCGATAATAGGCCGCTTTTGTGATGTGCGGGTCAATAAGCAGGGCCTGGCCATTGGATTCCAGCAGATACGAGAGGCAAGGGCCGGCCGCAATTTGTTGAACAGAAAAAGTATTATCCATCGTATTTCTCCGACCGATTTCTACAAGATCTGATTTGGCTTTTCGCTAAACCTCAGGATAACGATATACGATGGTTTTTTCAAGGGATTTACTTCTGATACTTAATCGGGACCAGGCACATGAAGCGGGCGCCGTTGGTGTTAGAGCGGTTTTTGAATTGGTGTTTTTCCTCCGGGGGCATGAGGATCACATCGCCCTGCTTTAAAGGCCGGTCTCCGTCTTCGGTTACGATGGCGATGTCGCCGTCCAGCAAAACCGCTTCGTGTTCAAACGGATGCGTATGAAATGGTGTGTGCCCGCTGGGGGCCAGTTCGAACACCCGCATCGCAAATGTCGGGGCGTTATCGGCCGGGCCGAACAGCACCCGCACCTTCACATCTTTGGCGCCGTCCATATTGACATCCTGCAGCGGCACTTGGTCAATATTTTTGATAAGCATATTTGTCTCCAATTACTGGTCAGTTCATTTTTCAAATGGACCCCATAGGGGTCATGATAATAATAGAAAATATGGAACGACCGGCCCTGCGATTGTAAAGGGTCGTCATAAGCCGATAGTGCTTATGCGATACGGTGGCGTGTGGCCACTGAAAATCGCGGGTTATTACCTTGCGGCAACAGAGCCGCATACAATACGAAAGGACCGGTCGTTCCATATTTTCTATTCTTATTCCAAGCCCTGCGGGCTTTTGATGATTACACTTTTGGCAGTGTGACCGTTACCGTCGTCCCTTTGTCCGGTTCGCTTGTGATTTTCAAATCACCGCCGTTGAGCAGTAACAGCCGCTGGGCGTGGGCCAGTCCCATGCCGCGTTTACGTCCGGCCGGATGCGACGAGAAGAACGGCTGGCACGCATTGGCCAGTGTCTCGGCATCCATCCCGCACCCGGCGTCACGAATCGCAACCGACACGGCGTGCTCGTCGAGCGATTCGGCACAGTCAATCCAAACCGGTCCGCTGCCGCCCTTGTACGATTGCAGGGCATTGGCCAAAATAAACGACACACTCTGGGTGACCTGATGCACATCGACATACACCGCGGCCTGTCTGGCGTCACCGGCGATCTCGGTCTCCATGGAACGCAGGCCGCACTGGCGAGACGTTGTTTCGGCCGCCTTTGCGAGCAGTTCCTCTGTCGAAACCGAACGTTTCTGGGGTGCGGTCGGCCGGGCAAACGCCAGAAGGTCCGTGATAATCTGCGAGATTTCACCGGTACGGTCCTGAATCTGGGCCAGCATCTGCTTTTTGTCCTCATCGGATTCACTGTCGGCCAGCAACTGCGCCCGGCCGGAGATCACCGACAATGGATTGTTCAACTCATGCGCGGCCCCGGCGGCCATTTCCGCCAGTCCCGCCAGGGTCTGCTGCCGGGCCAGCTCGGCACGGGTCTGACGCAGCGTGCTCATCACCTGCACAAACCGCTCGGCGAGCCGTTCATGCTTGCCGGCCGCCTGCGCCATCGCAATCGCCGACGCGGCCACCTTACAGCTTAACGGCATGTCACTTTTCGCCGTGTCGGGCTTTTCTTCCGTAAACGCCTCAAACACCAGCACCCCCACCACCTCATCGCCCATCCGCAGCGGCGCCATCTTTAACAGGCGGGGATTGAAATCCGCTTCGAGCTGCTCGGTCAGCCACCTGGCCCCATCGGCCGCAGGCAGCACCGATGCCTGTGTGCGAAACGCCTCCGGCACCGGCGGCACTTGGTCAGGCATGTGCAGGGTGCGCACATTCAGGCGGCCCCGGCGATCCATCACCGCCAGTTCGACATACGGCTCGGTCGAATCGGGCACGACATACGCACCGGTCAGGCCGCTCCGGCAGTGTTTCTGCCAGCAGCGCGCCAACACCTCGGCGATCTCCAACGCGGAGGTGTTTTCGTCCACCTGGTTGAGAAAATCGTCAATCAGTTCGGCCTGACCGCTGAGGGCCAGGTAATCACGGGAAGCCGTTGTGAGTTTGCGATTGTCCTGGGCCAGTTCCGCGGCGGTTTTATGAATCATGGTATAATAGCCGGCAGTCTGATCGCCTGCTTGCAATCCCAGCAGATTGCCCCGGGTCTGAATCATTTGCGTAACGTGATTCGATATTTCCTCCAACTGGTCGGAGTTAATGGACACAAGGGCGGCCAATTCTTCAATGCTGTCCAACGGATCGCAGCTTCCGCTTTGTCCCAGGCCGGCTCGATGGGCCATTTGATTGGCCAGCGTCACCACCCGCGCGATGTCAACGTCCGGCAGGTTGGCGCTCAATGTTTGCGCATCACAATGATGCAGCCAGATCGCCGACGTAATGGCCTCGGGCAGGCCCCATTTTTGTGCCAGCCGTTTTCCGAGAACCGCATGGTCCAGCCCCAGATGCTGCTGCTCGACCGCTGCGAGAGACGATTGACTGCTGCGGGCCTGGGCCACCATTTTCGCGAAACTCTTAGGCATCACCTCGTCCAGTGCACATTTGCCGATGTCATGCAGCAGTCCGGCCAGATACGCCGTTTGACGCTGGCCCGGTTCAAGCACACACTCGGCAATCTGCCCGGCACAGCAGGCCGTCGCAAGCGAATGGAGCGCCATTTGTTTTCGCGGCAGGAGCCGCTTGGCGTCGACATCATCGCCGGTGTCATGAATCTGAAAAACCTTGACGGAAATGACCGCTTCCCGCAGCAACGTCAGCGGCAGCTTGGCCACGGCTTCGGCAATGGCCGGGCCGTTGGTGAACTGAACGCCTTCCTGATGGGCCAGCATGAGTACTTTCGCGGTCAGAGCCGGATCGGCCTGGATATTTTCGACCAGTAAATCGGAGTCGGCGGGGCTTTCATTGATTTTGCTTAAAAGATCGGCAACGACGGCCGGAAGTGTGGAAAGCGAGGTCAGTTGCCGGACAATACGCTCGACCTGCCGGGCAACGATTTGTTGATTCTGGAGCTGGGGCATTCATAAATCCTTTGCTGAGTGCTTCAATTAGTGTACGGCTGTGAGAGATTCCCTGTCCACCGCCTGCAGAATGTGGTCCACCAGTTCGACAATATTGAACGGTTTTTTGATAAACTCCGTCGCGCCGGCATCCAGCAGTTCCTGAATCTCCTCCGCATTGGCCACCCCGCTGACGATAATGATTTTAATGCTCTCGAAATCCGGGTTGTTTTTGATGGTGCGGCAAACGACATTGCCGTTCACGTCCGGCAGCATGTAGTCCAGGATAATCACATCCGGCCCGAACTGCTGGGTTTGCAGGCCGGCGTCATAGCCGCTGCTGGCGGTGCAAAGCTCAAACCGGCCGTCCCGGCTCAGGACATCGACCATCAATTCGACGATTTCCGCGTCATCGTCAACGATCAGAACCTTGATTTTACCCGTTTTTTGGCTGTTGAGGTTGTCCAGCGGAATACCGTTTTCCTTCATGAACTTAACCAGGTTTTCGCGTGGAATCCGCCGGAACCGGGAGCCGGGAATGCGAAAACCATCCAATCGTCCCGCGTCAAAGCATCGAATGATGGTTTGCTGGCTGATATTGCAGATTTCCGCCGCCTCGCCCGTCGTAAAGAGATTTTTCATCTTATCCATTTTGTGCCTCTTTCTGATAGAAGAGTTTAGATTCCTTTCCATTTTACGCTGATTGCCTAAGTTAACTATCGGACGTCCACTTTGTCAAGCATTAAAAAATCTATATTTTCAATACTGAAAAGGCAAAAATACGGGAGTTTTTTCTCTTTGGCAAGTTCCGCTAAAAAATGCGCCACCGACGGGCTGTCGATGGTCCGGCTGAGATGGCGGTAAAATTCCTGCGAGGCCTGTTCCAGGTGAATCGCGGGGGCCAGGACGTCCTGAAATCAATCCTTACGGTGGGTCACGACCTCGTATTCCCGCTCAAGCTGCAAGACGTGCCGCATTTCCTCCTCGGCCAATTCCATGAGGATTTTGGCGAATTGTTCATTTTGGGTCATACCGAGAATCTGTGCATACAGCCGAAATGCTGCCCGCTCTTTTTGGATCGCCAGAACCAGAGCATCCACAAAATCCATATCGCGGGCCTGGTCATCCAGTTCCAGCCGCTCTTCCCACAGATAGACTGAAGCCGGGGCCTGTTCTTCGGGCTTAACCGTATAGCCGAGTTTGTTTATTTCCAGCCGAAGTGATTCGATATGCGTTTGTTCGTTGCGGACAAGTGTTTCAAACAGCGAGCGTGTCGTCTGGTCGCTCATCTGCGAGGCAAGGTCTTTATAGAATTGAACGGAGGCCTGTTCTTTCGAAATTGCGAATTCCAAAATGTCTTGTATTGATTCAAATTCCATGATCAAACCTCCCTCGGTTTACAGCTCATTTTCGGTAATTGGCACATGCTTTCACAACAATCTTCATTATGACCCGGAGAGCCGAAAAAGTCAATAGTATTTGCGATATTTCACGTTGATTTATTAGTTTTACTGTCCAATTTCATTTTCGTTCTTTAACCCTTAGTGGAGCCAATAGCTTATGTCGCTTGTAATGATAAAACCGAGCAAGCTCTCTGCGTTTGCTTTTTCG
>JAOUFG010000006.1 GCA_029858345.1 Phycisphaerae bacterium | reverse complement strand
GGATATGCAGCGAGACCTATACCTGGCTGATCAGAAGACAACGATAAATACATTACATTGGAACAGAAACGGTGAAAAACGAAAAACAGGATAGAAAGAAACTCTGTAAAGATGCTACAGTCTCAAATTAAACGGTGTTTATTTAAGTGTTTTTCTGTCACTGAAGTGATAGATTATGCGGCGAACAGAGTAGCAACGAATCTGTACTTTGTTTTTTTGGGATTGTCAATATGGTCTGATATTGCATGTACCACTAAGTTTCTACCCAAAGACCCCAATTTTGAATATCTTCCAGCCAACCATTGGCTTGGAAGCTTAATCATATTTGGTTCAATCCCACTTGCGATCTGCTGCTACCGAATAGGACTTAAATTGTTCTTAAAAAAGCCGCCAAGAGTAAGAAATCATGATGAAATTACAGCGGAACTTCTGGACGCCAACTCAAGCTCGAGATGACAATTTTATGTGCTCTGCTTTCCCTATTACGGTTCTGGTTTTCGTGTGGCGAAGATTGTCAGCAGGACAGCACCAATGATGAACAGGTAGATGCCGATGTTTTGGGAGACGGTGCCGCCTTTGTAGAGAATCCACCAAGCCCCTTCAAAGGGGTTGTCGTCGCGGAGGGTTTCAAGAAAAAATCGTGCGGTTCCATAGAGGATAAACATCGAGCTTAATACCACCCCTGGTTTTTTTTGTCCGAATCGGCGCCATAGCGTATAAAGAACTCCGGCCAAAATAAACGCATTGATACTCGAATAAATCTGGGTGGGATGGACCGGCAGTGACCGATAGGGGCCTTCTTTGACGGCCTGCTTTTGCTCTTCGGTCAGATCATCATATTCCTTGAGATAGCCGCTGCTGTAATAGCTGTCCGGCAGGTCGAGCAACGGTTTATCGCGGCCGCGAGCCGGATCCGGTTGAGTCTGGCTGTAAAAAGCGGGACTTCCGTAAGGAAACTGAACCGCCCACGACGCATCGCTGCATTTGCCATAGCAGCAGCCATTCATCAGGCAGCCAATGCGGCCAAAGCCCAATCCCACCATCAGCCCAACCGCCAGCACATCCAGATAAAGGCGCTTGGGCAATTTCTGCTTCCACAGATAAAACCACAGGAATGCAATCGCCGCAATAACCCCGCCGAGCAGTTCGAGCCCCCCCCGCCATACAGCCAACCATTCCGCAGGTTTCACATGGTAGTGAACAATATAAAACGTTCTCGCTCCAACAATTCCGCAAATCAGGGCATACATTGCAATGTTCGAGATATTGTCCGGATTCTGGCCGCTCCGCTTCATCATCCGCCGCATCAGCCAGACAGCGACTAGAAACCCGGTCACCATCAGCGTCCCATAGCTTTTGACGCTGATGTGCAGGAACGGGATTTCAAACAGCTCCGGATGCATGAATTATTTGAGCATTTTGTAAGAATTATCTTCGTCGCAGGCGATTACTTTCGGTTTCAGGGCAGCCATCTCGTCGGGCGTGTAATAGGCGAAATTCATGATAATGACAATATCGCCGGGACTGAATAGCCGGGCAGCGGCTCCAAGGACGGTGATTTCCCTGCTGCCAGCCGGGGCGGGAACCACATAGGTTTCCACCCGCTCGCCGTTGGTGACATTGGCGACCAGCACTTCCTCATACGGCATGATCCCTGCAGCCTTGAGGATCGCTTCGTCAATGCCGATACTGCCGGGGTAGTCGATTTTCGTCGCAGTCACCCGCCCGCGGTGGATCTTCGCTTTCAACGCTTTTATAAACATCTGATTTCCTTTATTCTGTGGCACGGCCATCTGAACGTAAACTCACGGAGTAAAAGCCGGTGCCGCTTTTTGACTTAAAAACAGTATACCCTTCAGGGTAGTAAATTC
Source organism: Phycisphaerae bacterium (assembly GCA_029858345.1). Classification (GTDB taxonomy): domain Bacteria; phylum Planctomycetota; class Phycisphaerae; order Sedimentisphaerales; family Anaerohalosphaeraceae; genus 4572-13. The sequence goes on along the minus strand of JAOUFG010000006.1, from coordinate 45,701 downwards.
CCGCGAGTAAAGCCTAACTTACTGCCATGAAACTACATAGCCGCGACCCAACGGGAATTTTCAATTGCAATCACTATAGAATATCTATTATACAGGACATTTTCGTTACTTCAAGTCCAACAATATATTATCGATCAGCCGGGTCCGGCCGAAAAATACCGCCACTGCAATCAGAACCCGTCCCTCAATGGCATGCAGCGGCTGGAGGATTTCCGCATCCACAATCTCTACGTAGTCGATCCGGCCGCCGTAATGCTCGATCACTGTTCTCATCCGGGCCGTCAGTATCGCCGCGTCTCGCTGTCCGGCATCGATTTGTTCTTTGCATTGTGTCAGCGCCTGAGACAGGCATACCGCCCGCTGCCGTTCATCCGCAGACAAGTACTGATTGCGACTGCTCACCGCCAGCCCATCCGGCTCTCTGACGATCGGGCAGATGCGTATTTCGAGCAGCATATTCAGGCCCTGAACCATCTGCCGGATTACGGCGACCTGCTGAGCATCTTTTTGGCCAAAATAAGCAATGTCGGCTCCAACGATGTTAAACAGCTTTGCGCAAACGGTGGTCACGCCCCTGAAATGCCCGGGGCGCTTAGCACCGCAGAGACCCTCGGTGAGTTTATCCACATCGACCCAGACGAGTTGAGATGCCGGATACATTTCTTTATCAGATGGTGCAAAGATTAAGTCCGCGCCGAGCTTTTCACAATAAGCAGCGTCTTCTTTCAGGGTGCGTGGATATTTGTCCAGGTCTTCGCCGGGACCAAACTGCGTCGGATTGACAAAAATCGTCACGACAACAAAATCGCACTCGGCCATCGCTGCTTCGATCAGCGAACCGTGGCCGGCATGCAGGGCCCCCATTGTTGGCACGAGGCCAATTTTGGCCCCTTGTTTTTTGGCGGCCTGAACGCTTTGACGTACTTCTTCGATTATATGAACGATTTTCATTTATCCCTGCGATTTCGCAATGTAATACTTTGCTTCTTCGGCTATGCGGTCGACCTGTTCGGGGGTTCGACACTCATCTGAACTGAGCCGTATGACCGGACATACCGTGTAATCAGTATATAGCGTATCGTAGCCGCGGGCAAGATGTTCAAGAAACGCCGGTTTGATCTGCTGTTCGTAGGGGCGATTTCGCTGATGAATCCGCTGGAGGCAGTGTTCGACGCTGTCATTCAAATAGATCACCAATCTCGGATTTGTAACGCCTTCGCAAATGCTGTTAAAATGCTTTTCGTATTTCGCCAGATCGGCTGGTTCCAGCCAACCGGAGGCATAGATATGGGCCTTTTCAAATACGTAATCATTGACATATACCCGCCCTGCCTTCATGCGGTCCTTGCGGAGTTGCGAGGCACTGCTGGAAAGGAAAAACAGCTCCGAATCCAGCGCCAGTTCTGTCTTGCCCGCATACACATCGGCCAGAAACGGATTGGCATCATACTTTTCGGAAATCAGCTTCGCCTCCAGCCGTTCGGCCAATCCGGTCGCCAGCGTGGTCTTGCCAACGCCGATGTTTCCGGCAATCGAAATCAACTGTGGTTTTTCAGAATCCAGCCAATAGTCGCCCCCATTAAGCCGCCCTGCCAGTTCACGCATTGTACGCTTCAGAACAGGGTGTTCAAGGTCCGGGGCCAATTCATACAGACCTTTGAGAGCAAAGCTTCGCAGGTGCAATTGAGGATGGGGAATCTTCAAATCCGCATCATTCATAATGCTATCGTCGTATAACAATAAATCCAGATCAATTGTCCGAGGGCCCCAGTGTTCGGACCGCTGTCTGCCTAAATCCTGCTCAATTTTCCCGAGCAGTTCAAATAATTGCCTATGCGTAAACGATGTCTGCAACTCGAGAGCCCCATTAAAAAAAGCAGGCTGTTCAACCGGTCCCAGGGCGGCTGTTTCGTAAAACGAGCTCTCCCGAATAGAATGAACAGAAGGACACGTTTGCAGGGCTGATAAAACCCTGTTAAAATAGTCCCGACGGTCCCCTGCATTACTGCCCAAGCCGATATAAGCTGTATGTTCGTTCATAAAAATCCGAATATCGAAACTCGAAACAAATCCAAATATCGAAATCCAAATTCTCTAAACAATCACGCATTGATCCGTGTTTTGTTTCGAATTTCCAGCTATTTGAATTTCGAATTTGTTTCGGATTTAGGGCTTCGAGTTTCGAACTTTATATCTTCGATATGCGTTGCATCGCTTCTTTGACTTTGTCCGGGTTATTAAACGCACTCAAACGGAAGTACCCCTCACCCGCGGCACCAAAGCCCGCGCCGGGCGTACCGACCACGTTGGCCTTATTAAGCAGCAAGTCAAAGAACGTCCATGAGTCCACACCTTTCGGTGTTTTCAACCAGATGTACGGGGCGTGTTCGCCGCCGAAGACCTGATAACCCTGCTCGGTCAGTGCTGCCCGCATCGTGTCCGCATTAGACATGTATAAATTAATGACCTCTTTAACCTGCTTTTTGCCTTCGGGGCTGTAAACCGCCTCGGCACCTTTTTGCGTGATATAGCTGACACCGTTGAATTTGGTGCAGTGTCTTCGATTCCAGATCGGGTGCAGCGGCTGTGCTTGACCGGACTTTGTGTAAGCAACCAGGTCTTTGGGGACCACCGTAAACCCGCAGCGAACACCGGTAAAACCGGCAGTTTTGGAAAAGCTACGGAACTCGATCGCGACCTTGCGGGCGCCTTCGATTTCATAAATCGAATGCGGGATGCTGTCGTCACGGATAAATGCCTCGTACGCCGCATCGTAGAGGATAATGGCTTTGTTTTCGACAGCGTAGTCCACCCATTTTTTGAGCTGCTCCTTGGTGGCAACGGCCCCGGTTGGATTGTTGGGATAGCACAGATAAATCATATCCACCGGCTGGCTCGGCAACTCCGGAACAAAATTGTTCTCGGCGGTACAGGGCATATACACCATTTTTCCATAACGACCCTTGCCGTCATTTTCGCCGGTGCGTCCGGCCATCACATTGGTGTCGACATAGACCGGATAGACCGGATCGGTCACGGCTACGACGTTATCAAGCCCGAAGATTTCCTGCATATTACCCGTGTCGCATTTGGCGCCATCGCTGATGAAAATCTCATCGGAAGCTACATTCGCGCCGCGAGATTTAAAATCATTTTGGACAATCGCTTCCCGCAAAAATTCATAACCCACACCGCCATCATCATAGCCGTGAAAGGTTTCCTTTTTCGCCATTTCATCTACAGCCGTATGCATCGCTTTTGTCACAGCGGGAACTAACGGTTCAGTCACATCACCGATACCCAGCTTGATGATCGGAGCATCCGGATTTTCAGCCGCAAATACCCTGACACGCCTTCCGATTTCAGGAAATAAATATCCGGCTTTCAATTTCAAAAAATTCTCGTTTACTAAAATCATTCTCTGTAAAATCCTTTCAGCTACATCAGAAGTTTTCTTTAACATAATTGACTGCGTTCGTAAAAATCGTCATGCCGTCGGCAAAACCCTCACGGTCTTTCAGTCGGGTCCAATGCGGATGCTGCGTCCAGCGGACACAGCGTTCCGGATGCGGCATCATCCCCATCGCCCGGCCGGTCGAGTCGGTCAGTGCTGCGATAGAGTCCTGCGAGCCGTTGGGATTGACCGGAAAATCGCCTTCGTTGCCGTCGGCATCGACATAGCGAAACGCGACATGGCCACTATTGACAATCCTTTCCAGTGTTTGCTCGGTGTCACAAACGATTTTACCTTCGCCGTGAGCGATCGGCAGATAAATCTGCTGATCCGGATTGACGAATACACAGCGGTCTGTACCGGGTTTCAGATGCACCCAGCGATCCTCAAACTTGCCGCAATCGTTGTCCGTCAATGTCACCTTTTGGTCTGTCAAGGATAGTTTCCCGGAACCATTCAACCCCGGCACAATTCCGGTCTTGATCATGACCTGGAAACCGTTGCAGATACCCAAAACGAGTTTGCCGTCGGCGACAAATTGATGCATGATATCACTGAGATGATGCACAACCTGATTGGCCAGGACCTTGCCCGCCGCAACATCGTCACCATAGCTGAATCCGCCGGGAAAGACCATGATCTGACAGCCATCCAGCATCGCCGGATTGTCGATCACCCGATTAATATGAACCCGCTCAACCTCTGCCCCGGCCAGTTCCAACGCATGCTGCGTTTCTAAGTCACAGTTAATTCCTGCCGCTCGTAATACAATTGCTTTTACAGTATCCATTAATTCTCAATCCTTTTTACCAAGCGAATGGCTTTTGCCATGCCTGCTTCAATGTTTCTAAGTCCGCATCAATCACTGTTTTTTGCTGAACATCATGTATCAGCAGTTTTCTGTCTTCGATCACTTCACCAAGTTGGCCAAACGGGATGTTCAGCATCAGTTTGGCAAATACGTCAAAGTTTTCCGGCTGGACTTCGACCAGATAGCGCGAATTGGATTCACTAAACAACATTGCCTCTGTTTTCACACAGTCATCACTGACAGGCAGACCCCGCAGATCCGCTTCGATGCCATATCCGCCGGCGAATGCCATTTCCGCCAATGCCGTTGCCAGACCGCCTTCCGAGCAGTCATGACAGGATCGTATCAGGCCCTGCTTCATTGCCTGATGCAGGCGTTTGGCTGTTTCGGCGGCGACCTTCAGGTCCGTCGTCGGGACATTGGCCCCCAGTTCGCCGTTGGCCTTGTAGTAATGGGATCCGCCCAGTTCATTCTTCGTCAATCCGACCGCAAAAATCAGATTGCCGGCTCCCTTGACGTCCATCGTCACGCATTGATTGATATCATCGACAATTCCGATGGCGCTAATCAGCAAGGTGTACGGGATCGCAATCCGTGTCCCATCATCACACACAAATTCATTATTGAGCGAATCCTTGCCGGAGATAAACGGTGTCCCGAAGCCCATCGCCCCATCGTAACAGGCCTGCGAAGCCCGCACCAGCGCCCCCAGCATTTCCGGCCGTGTACAGTCGCCCCAGCAATAATTGTCCAGTATCGCAATTCGCTCGGGATCGGCACCTACGCAAACCAGGTTCCGTACCGCCTCATCAATCCCCGCCAGCGCCATCCAGTACGGATCAATATCCCCGTAGCACGGATTCATGCCGCAGCTGAGGGCCACGCCCTTGTCGTGGCCATACTTGGGCCGGATCACCGCCGCATCCATCGGACCGTCATTGTCAGTTCCCATCAGCGGTTTGACAACGCTGCCGCCCTGAACCTCATGGTCGTACTGGCGAATAACCCATTCCTTTGAAGCCACATTATACGAACCGAGAATCTTCAGAAGGTCGTCGTTATAATTATCCTTTGCTTTCAGCACCGGCTCGGACAGTTTCTTTGTTTCCCACTTCGCCTTGCGGTCATATTTGCAGATGCCCTCGTGCAGGAAGTCCATGTCCAACTGCCCGACCTGCGTGCCCTGATACCGCAGCGTCAGCTTCTTGTCACCGGTAAAGGTCCCGATGACCGTCGCCTCTACATCTTCGGCATCGAAGATTGACATGATTGCATCCAGATTTTCCGGCTTAACCGCAATCACCATCCGCTCCTGGGCCTCGCTGATCCATATTTCGGTATAGGAAAGGCCTGCGTACTTGAGCGGCACTTTTTCCAAATCGACCTCAACACCAAGCTTTTCTCCCATTTCACCGACGGCACTGCTCAGGCCGCCTGCGCCGCAGTCGGTAATTGCTTCATAAAGATTCGCATCCCGTGCCTGCAACAGCGTGTCCAGCGTCTTCTTTTCCGTGATCGCGTTACCGATCTGCACGGCATGGGAGAAAATATCTTCGTGTTCGTGTGTCATTTCCCCGCTGGAGAAGGTCGCGCCGTGAATGCCGTCCCGGCCGGTTCTTCCGCCGACCACCACGACCAGATTGCCCGCCTGAGCATTTTTAAAGCATTTTTCACGCGGAATCAGCCCGACATTGCCGCAGAACACCAGCGGATTGGCCAAATAGCGGTCATCAAAATACAAGGCCCCGTTGACGGTCGGAATGCCCATGCGGTTGCCATAATCCCGCACGCCTGCAACCACGCCTTTCATAATCCGCCGCGGATGCAGAACGCCTTTGGGCACATCTTCCAGCTTCATATCCGGCCGGGCAAAACAGAAAATATCGGTATTGGCCACCGGCTTGGCGCCCATGCCGGTTCCCATCGGGTCGCGGATAACGCCCCCGATACCGGTTGCCGCCCCGCCGTAAGGGTCGAGGGCAGAGGGGTGGTTGTGCGTTTCAACCTTAAAGCACACCGCATGCTCATCATCGAACTCAATCACGCCGGCATTATCTTCAAAAACGGAGATGCACCAATCCTTGTTCAAATCCTTCGTGGCCTTGAAAACCGTCTCTTTAATCAGATTGTCAAAATGAAGCTTTTTGCCGTCATGCTCCATGTCCACGCTGCTCTTGAGCGTCTTGTGAACACAGTGCTCACTCCACGTCTGAGCCAGCGTTTCCAGTTCGACATCCGTCGGTTCCCGGTCAAGGTCGCGATACTGGCTCTGAATCGTCTGCATTTCCTTGAGGTTCAGAAACATGTCCATGTCTTTACTAAGTTGGATGAGTTGTTCATCACTCAGGTCACGAACCGGAATTTCCGTCAGCTTCATCGTATATGGCTGTGTATGCGGGCTTGGCGGCTCAGCATCCATACCAAAGACCACATCCTCGATGCAGTCGTTGGCTAAAGCCCGGCGAGCGATGGTTTCACGCTCGTTGTCCGAAACAGTCCCCAGCAGAACATATTTGCGTCCTGTCCGCACCGAGGCCACCTGCCCGGCTCCCATATCCGACAAGGCCGCTCGGACGGACTCGGCCGCAGGGTCCGTAACACCGCTTTTCAGATGGACTTCGATCAACGTTGCCTGCATCGGCCCGGCGGGAACGCCGCTTTTGCCGATGTGCCAGTCCTGGCAGACCGAATCGCTCAAGAGTTCCCGGGCCATCCGCTCGGCAAACGGCAGGTCGAAATCCGCCTCGATCAAATAGACTTTTTCCGAAATGACGTCTTCGACAGATTGAATATTCAACTGCCGGATATCCTCCAGCACATCCCTGCCGTGAACATCCGGAAACCCCTGCTTTGATGAAATCTCAAATCGCCACTGTTTCACATCAAATCCTTTATTTACTTACTTTTTTCACTTTACAAACCGTCTCCATACCGTGGATCATGGCGTTCGGGACATGTTACACAAAAATGATGCTCTTCTCAATAACGAACCGGATGAATCAGAATAATTCTTTCTGGTCGATTTTGTACTCGATCAACGCGGTGCGTTTTTTCACGGCCTGAGCCAACAGCCGCTGGACCTTCTTATCGTCGCCGGCCTCAATCGCTGCCTGTATCTTCTTCAACTGAATAATCAAATTCTCAATCCCCTGCGAACACGTCGCCGGATTCGTCATCAGGATATCCGTCCAGATATTGGCCGGCCCGGAGGCCACGCGCGTCGTATCAATAAAACCACGGCCCGCAAAATGCATCTCCTGCTCACGGCTGGCGTTCACCAGCGCCGCCGCGGTGATATGCGGCAAATGACTGACCATCCCGAAAATCCGGTCGTGCCTTGACGGCGACATCACCTCAACTTTACACTTCAGTGTTGTCCAGAAGCTTCTTAGCAATTCAATCCCGGCAGGATTCGTATTCCGGACCTTGGTGATGATACATTTGGCATTCGCCAATAAGTCGTCCCGGGCAAATTCCAACCCCCTTTTTTCGGAACCGGCAATGGGATGGGAGCCGATATAAAAGACACCCTTGGGAAGGTGCTTGGCCGCCCACCGATGCGGAAGCGTCTTGGTCGAACCGACATCGGTTACAATGCAGCCATCCTTGAGGTGGGGGCTAATCTGCCTAAAGTAGTCTTCAAATGTCTGGATAGGGGTGGCCAAAATAATAACATCCGCCTCCGTGACCGCCCGTTCTAAAGAATCCTCAATCTCATCGGCAACCTCGTGCTGCCGGGCTTTGTCGCGTGTTGACGCGCGATGACTGTACCCGACGATTTTCACGGCAGGAAACCCGCTTTTCGCTGAAAGCGTCACGCTGGAGCCCAAAAGCCCCATGCCAATCACACTAATCTTCTTTAACTTCAACATATGTAAACACTTATGAGCTATTCACTGCCGTTTCAATGTTTATAGAAAAGTACCTTGCCCGATGGCCGCTGTCAATTTTTTTCTTTCTTTTCCCTTGGAAAATTAGTATAATAATTATCCTAAATAGATGCGATTGTTTTATTCTTTTATTTTTGAGATTCTGATTCTCCCAAAAATAAGCTGTTTTTTGTGTTATTGTGAGTTATATGTTACTGTTATAGCATAGTATTTCGATCGAAAGTCTGTCCCTGCGCGGTTTTGCAGAGCGATGGTCGTAAACGACGACATGAAAGATAGAGATTTACAGCCCTTCAGGGCGGATACAATATCCGCTGTATAAAGATATGAGTGAAATGACAGAAAATAACCAAAATGAGATCGCTTTTTCGTCGAGGCAATATCTTCCGTTCGAGGAAAGCGTTGCTGCGATTGATGAGAGAATCGAGGACCTTAAAAGGCAGGGGCAAACGAACTCGCTACAGGGTCAGAATGCCCAAGAGATTCGTGCCCAGCAGGTCAACCTGACCGCCCTGCTGAAGCAGATTTACTCCAACCTGTCTCCCTGGCAAACGGTACAGGTCGCTCGCCATCCGCAGCGTCCGATTCTCAGCGATTATCTCAATCTGCTGTTTAAGGACGTTCGCCAAATGCACGGAGACCGCGCTTTCGGGGATGACCCCTCAATCGTAACCGCATTGGGCCAGATTGGTTCTCAGAAAGTCATGATCATCGGGCAAAACAAGGGCAAAGGCATCAAAGAAAAGGTGGTCTGCAATTTCGGATGCCCCAACCCGGAGGGCTATCGAAAAGCCCTTGCGAAAATGAAATTCGCCGAAAAATACAATATCCCGATTGTCACGCTGATCGACACCCCCGGCGCCTATCCCGGCATCGGGGCCGAAGAACGGGGCCAGGCCCAGGCCATTGCCGTCAACCTGATGGAAATGTCACGTTTGAGAACCCCGATTGTTTGCATCGTCATTGGCGAAGGCGGCTCCGGCGGCGCTTTAGGAATCGGCATCGGTGATAGAATAGCGATGCTTGAACACGCTTACTACTCCGTTATTTCTCCGGAGGGTTGCGCAGCCATCCTTTGGCATGACGGGGCAAAGGCGCCGGTCGCCGCGGAAGCATTGAAACTGACCGCGAAAGACCTGCTGAAACTGAAACTGGTGGATTCGATTATCCCGGAACCGCTGGGAGGAGCGCATCGCAATATTCACGATACGGTGTATAACGTTGAACGCTACATTACCCGAACACTGCTCCAGCTCAAGCGGGTCAGTCTCGATAAACTGGTAGATGACCGCTACGAAAAGCTAAGAAATATCGGCGTCAATTGTGCCCGGGCCATGGAAACCACACCCCAACCAAAAGCAGAAAAACAGCTCGAAATCCCGGAACGCCTGTCCATCGAGGCCCAGCTTCGACAAAAAGAGATGGAACGAATTTAACGGAATGAACGGTCTTCTTCTGCCCCGTCGCTAAATCCCCGTCTGAAAAAGCATCTTTTTCGCTCCCCGTATCGACCGGCCGCTCTTACTGCGCTGTCGATATTTCGCGCGGATCGTTGCCTTCTTCGATGGCCGTGATCTTCCTGACACGCCTCAAATGACGCCCGGCAACAAATCCCGTGGTCAGCCATGTTTCCACTATTTTTTGCAGCATTGTCGAACCCAGCAGATCACCCGAAAGGCATAACACATTCGCATCATTATGTTCACGAGAAAATTTCGCGGAAAGCTCATCAAAACACAGCGCTGCTCGAATTCCCTTCACCTTGTTAGCGGCGATTGACATACCAATCCCTGTACCGCAAACGAGAATGGCACGATCCGCCAGTTTCTCGACAATGCGCTGAGTGGCAACATAAGCGGTGTCCGGATAATCCACGGCCTGGTCCCCGGAGGTTGAACAGTCAACGCACTCAAAACCCAACTGAGCAATAATCGCTTTAACCTGCTCTATGGCATTGCGTCCTCGATGATCATTTGCAACCGCTATCTTCATAAAATGTCGCCTTTTCTCGCAATGATATTTTCAGATATTTGATGAAAACAGTTTCGATAGACATCAGCGTCAAGCCCTACCGGATCCTGTATGTCTTTTTTTGGGTCCAACATAAAACACTTATGAGAAGCCAAAGGATGCGTCTGAAGGATATAAGCTCGGTGGCTTTGGCTCATCGCAAAGATCAAATCACTCTGCTGAATATCCTGAAGGGTCAATTGGCGGCTTCGGTGGCTTGCCAAGTCAATCCGCTGCTGTTGACACACTTCGACTGCATGACCGCTCGCAGGAATCCCATCAAGGGCCGCAATTCCCGCTGAATCTACTTTATAACCCAATTCGTCCAATTCGTCAACCGGGCAACCCAGAATGTCAGAAATAAATTTCCGACAAAACCCCGCCGCCATCGGACTGCGGCAGGTATTTCCGGTACAAACGAATAAAATCTGCAGGGTGGACCAGTCCCGGATCTGATCGGAGGGAACCGCCCCTTCACGCAAAACCTGAATACCGTGCTTGCCTATTTTAACAACCGTGCTGCTTTGCTGATAAAGACTACCGAAACCGGGTGCGTCCACGACTGCGTCGATTTTTCCGTCGAAATAGTCCAGTACCTGTTGTGTCGTAACAGCCGGTTCCCGACCCGCGGGATTCGCGCTGGGGGCAACCACCGGCGATTTGGCCTGTGAAAGCACCGCGCAGGCAGCAGGGTTGTCCGGATAGCGAACGCCCAGTGTTCCATCCGTATACAGCAGATCATAGATGTTTTTGCCGAGATTTTTCCTGGCCTGCTTTAAGGCCTGTTTGTCCAATTCGAACACGACAGTCACCGGTCCGGGCAGTGCATGTTGGACCAGTTTCCGTGTTTTCAAGTTCATCTGCGGAATATAGTGAGCCAGTTGTTCATGATTTCCGATGTGAAGCGTATAGCGTTTTTCTGATGGGCGGTCCTTGACTTCATTTAAGCGTTCAAGGGAATGTTTATCGACCTTGCAGCCGATGCCGTAAACGGTTTCCGTCGGAAAAGCGACGAGCGAACCGCTATCCAACAATTGGGCCGCTTTTTGAATGGATACGGTGTCGTCCAGCGTATAAATTTTCAAAACTTCTGTCTTCACGGTACTTTGTTGTAACAGAAGCAAGAGATAATTTCTACTGTAAATTTCTATGCGACCACAGCCTAATGGCCTCCACTCCACCGCCATTCTTATTTCAAGCCCTACGGGCTTCGTACGTTAAGTAAATCCCGTTAATCCTATCTAAAAATTTTTCGCGTTAATTCGTGTCCATTCGTGGTTCTAAAATCCGCGGAATCCACCCTCCGTAGCAGGGCTACTGCGGAGGACGGGGCCGTGGACTAATAATTGTCTTCCTCAAAATGCACTTCCACGCCTTCGCGGTAGACGCTTTTGTCTTTTCGCATTTTCCACTGGGCGATGAACAGGCGGACGGCCCAGCCGATTGCCGAGAAGCCGGCCATGAAGAAGATGACCATGAAAACGATCGCGATGATCTCTTTGAGCAGCCAGACCAAAAGTCCCAGTCCAATCAGCAGCAGACCGGTAAACAAACTAACCTTGGCCGCTTGCGTAGTGGCCTGACGAAACGGATTGCCGTTGATAAAGAACCTGAACATCGTATGCTCCTTTCGATAACAAATTTAAAGTCCAAAATCCAAAACTTTTGATTTTCATTTTTACATTATTTTACAAGATAGATTTCCATGCCGCAGCGGCCGCAGCGGAATTCGGCCCGCAGGAGGTGGCCCTCGTCGTCTTCCAGCAGCAGCGGTTCGGCGGTGTCAATATCATTCGCATCTTTCGGGCATAAACTCAACTGCTTTCGCAAACAGTATTTGGTGACCATGACGCATTCATCATCTAAATTACGTCCGCTTTCGGCGGCGGGTTCGATTTTCTCAACACCATGGCGACGATAAAACGCTTTTGCTTTTTCATTTAAAACATTGCCGGTAAAGGTCAGCGTTTTTTCCGGATAGGGCACATCGTTGCGAATCACCGCCCCGTTCGGTCGGGGTCGATTTTGCAAGCGAGTCTCCAGCAGCTTTTCAACGACGCCGCGTCTGAGTGCGTTCAGCACCGATGCCGGGAAGAAATACATCTGCTCGGTCTCGATCCGTACCTGGCCGCATTCAAAGATCGTATTGCCCAGCTTTTGCAATTGTGTCGTGATGGTCTGTCGGGCCTGTTCGATCTTTTGGGCCGGTTGTTTATCAAACGCCATTTCGAACACCGCTTCGTTACCGTCTTCGTCGGTGCCAAGCAGCGCTGCGCCGTGTGCGGTTTCTTTCAATGTCAGGGTAATCGCAATGTTGCGCTCGCCGGGTTTTTGCAATTGCTTGCCGAACAGGTGGTCATAGTTTCGCCAGACCTTGACGCCGGGGCGCAGGTGTTCTGTTTTCTGCGGGAAAACGGTTCGCCCGTCGGCCTGATTGACGGTCGTTCCGGCCAGTTCGCCTTCGGCATCGAAAAAGCAAATGCCGTCACCGCTGTGTAGTTGAACACCGCCGTCTAATACAAACGAATCCCGCCGGACGCTTTGGACCGTGCCGACAAATTCTCCGGTGGATTTGGGCGTAGCGACAGAGCCGAGATTTTCAGCGGCGCCTTTAACGCCGTAATCGGTAAAGCCGCGATTAAACGACTTGCACAGGTCCGGCTCGAAGTTAAGCTCTGTGCGGCCGGAGGAACTTTTTCGTAATCCTTTCTTTTCGAGCAGTGCATCCAGTTGCCGCCGGTAAAAGCCGACGACATTGGCGACATACGCGGCATCTTTCAAACGGCCCTCGATCTTGAACGAGGTCACACCCGCGTCAATCAGCGACTCCAGGTGGTCGGACAGATTCAAATCTTTCAGCGAAAGAGCGTATTTGTCTTTGAGGACTTCATCGCCGCTCAGATCGAATACGGTATAACGCTTGCGGCACGGCTGGGCACACCGCCCACGGTTGCCGCTGCGGCCACCGAGGGCATAGCTCAAATAACACTGCCCGCTGAGCCCGACGCATAACGCCCCGTGGATAAAGCACTCCAGCTCAATCGATGTTTGCTGCCGGATTTTTTTAATTTGCGATAATGTTAATTCTCTGGCAAGGATCGCCCGTGAAAAACCGACCGCTTCGAGAAATTTAACCTTTTCCGCCGTCGTGTTGTTCATTTGCGTACTGGCGATGATCGGCAGCGGCGGCAAATCCAGCTCCAGCAGGCCCGCATCCTGAACGATCAAACCATCAATGCCGGCTTCGTACATTTCATGGATCAATTTTTCAGCCGCGGGCAGTTCCTCATCGGTCAACAAGGTATTCAGGGCGACGTATACTTTTACGTAAAAAGGGCGTGCCAATTCAACCACCTGCCGAATTGTGTCAATTGTATTACCCGCCGCCTGCCGCGCACTAAACTGCGGCCCGCCCAGATACACCGCATCCGCCCCGCACAAAATCGCCGCACGGGCACAATCAATATCTTTCGCCGGAGCTAATAATTCAACTATATTCATACTTTCGTAAACATTTGATATTATAATGTACTTGCGAACTCCCTGTAGAAACGAGTCCACAATCTCTCATATGGATTGACAGAGTTAGTTATATTTTTCACAGTGTACATTCTCAATTTTCTATACAATATTTCTGATTTTTTTAACATTAAGTTAAAGGTTTGGATACTATCGCTTAGTATACTCTCTTCTTCGTCACCCATAAAACTAAATTGCCCATCCTTTTGTAATCCGATTTTCGATTTTGTTTTGTTTGTAATATTTTTCCAATAAAACTCATCATTTTCAACCTGATCTTTTAGGGCATCGTTGTAAATTGCTTGAGATAATATAGAAAAAGATTTTGCTGTGGCTGGCCAGTTTTCTTTGTAATTTTCATTTTTTGGTTTTTTAACTTCATATTCATACATTTTTCCTTCTCTTTTTATAGGTTTGATTTTTGGCAACCCCATCGATCCAGCAGCGATCCCAAGCCCTACTAGATTCAAAAAGCTTAGGTTATTAACTCTCAAGAAAAGAAATAATGGATTGCCCATAAATATAACATCTGTTATGTTTGAAAAGTTCAATCCTTTTGCTTGTTCATTTGTATGGCCAATATATAAAACTCTATCTGTTAAGCCATTTCTTTCTTGGATCCTATAATTTGGAGCAATACCCATCCAATTTTTTGACCACATTAGGCCGCCTAACCACATCCCCACTCTTATCTTGTCGAACCAATCCAATAACTTTTCAGCCTCTTCTGCATTTATTTTCAAGCCGGTGTTAACTTTTTGGAATATAATCTTTACTTTGTCTTCAAGATGCGAAAAGTTGTTATTACATGTATCACAAGCTGGAAAAACGAGATTGTCAAATGCAAGTGTATGTTGCTTCATTCCCGCTTCAGGAGTGTAGACGTTTAATGTGATCTCTCTTTTTTTATCTCCGGTGAATTCGAGTAACCATTGAGGCAGTACATGCTCTTTAGTTTTATTGTTTGGCTTTAAGCCACAAAACACACACTCTTTAGGTGTTCCAGGCATTTTATCTTCGGAGGCATCTTCATTTAAAGGGAAAGTTTGGATCTGATGCAATATATCAAAGAGACGACTTGGTATTACTTTTTTGTTCATCTTGGTATAGTTTATTTTTATAGCTGGATAATGTTACCGTACCTTCGTCGATATAATTCCTTTAATCCCGTCTAAAAATCATTCGCGTTTATTGGTGTCCATTCGCGGTTCCATTAAAAAAGGCCCGACACGAATGCCGGGCCTTGGGTTTGTGCGATTTTAGTACATGTCGCCCATTCCGCCGCCGGGCATGGCCGGGGCTTTTTTCTTTTCGGGGATCTCGCTGACCACGGCGTCGGTCGTCAGCAGCAGCGATGCAATCGATGCACCGTTCTGCAGAGCCGTCCGCTCGACCTTGGTCGGCACGATGATACCAAACTTGACCATGTCGCCATACTGCTTACTGACGGCTTCGTAACCAAAATTAGTCTCGGTTGATTCCAGAACCTTCTGAGCAACAACCGAACCGTCCAGTCCGGCGTTGGTCGCGATCTGCTTGATCGGAGCGACGACCGCGCGACGCACGATATCCACGCCGATCTTTTCGTCGCCGGTGCATTTGACTTTATCCAGGGCGGGCAGGCACTTGAGCATGGAAACGCCGCCGCCGGGCAGGATGCCTTCTTCAACCGCCGCACGGCAAGCGTGCAGAGCGTCTTCGACGCGGGCTTTCTTTTCTTTCATTTCTGCCTCGGTTGCGGCACCGACATTGATCGATGCAACACCGCCGGCCAGCTTGGCCAGGCGTTCCTGCAGTTTCTCGATGTCGTAGTCGCTGGTGGAGGCCTCGATCTCGCGTTTGATCTGCTCGATGCGGCCCTTGATGTCAGCAGTTTTTCCGCCGCCTTCAACGATGGTGGTGTTGTCCTTGTCGACGGTGATGCGTTTAGCCATACCCAACTGGCTCAGCTCGACGCTTTCGAGGTTCAGCCCGAGGTCCTCGAACAGCGCCTGTCCGCCAGTCAGTGTTGCGATGTCAGCCAGCATGGCCTTGCGGCGGTCGCCAAAGCCCGGGGCCTTGACGGCACAGATCTGCAGAACGCCGCGGAGTTTGTTGACAACCAGCGTCGCCAGCGCTTCGCCTTCGACGTCTTCGGCGATGATCAACAGCGGGCGACCCTGTTTGGCCACCTTTTCCAGAACCGGAACCAGCGACTTGATGGCACCGATTTTTTTTTCGTGGATCAGGATGTAGGGCTTTTCGAGAACGACGGTGCGGTCCTCTACATGATTGATGAAATGCGGGCTCAGATACCCCTTGTCAAACTGCATGCCTTCGAGCAGTTCGACGTGGGTTTCCAGTGATTGGCCCTCTTCAACGGTGATGACGCCGTCCTTGCCGACCTTGTCCATCGCCTGGGCCAGCGTCTTGCCGATCTCGGCATCCTGGTTGGCCGAACAGGTCGCGACCTGTTCGATCTGCTTGCCGGACTCGACGGGCGTACTCATTTTCTGCAACGCAGCGATCAACGCCTCAACCGCCTTGTCGATGCCGCGTTTGACCTGCATGGCATTCGCTCCGGCGGTAATGTTTTTCAGACCCTCTTCGAAAATCGCTTCGGCGAGAATCGTCGCGGTTGTCGTGCCGTCACCGGCGACATTACTGGTCTTGGAGGCCACTTCCTTGACCATCTGGGCACCCATGTTTTCGTATGAATCCTCCAGTTCGATCTCCTTGGCCACGGTAACGCCGTCTTTGGTCACGGTCGGGCTGCCGAAGGATTTTTCCAGAATCACATTGCGGCCGCACGGACCCAATGTAACCTTGACCGCCGCGGCCAGTTTCCTGACGCCCTGACGGATCGCCTCGCGGGCTTCGGTATTAAATGCAATCTTTTTCGCTGCCATATTTCAAATCTCCTGTCATTTACTGATGACTGATTACTGTTAACTGTTGACTGATTTTATTCTACGATCGCCATAATGTCGGATTCATCCATAATCAGGTATTCGGCGCCGTCGATCTTGACCTCGGTCCCGGCGTAGCTGGTAAACAGCACTTCCTGCCCCTTCTTAACACTCATCGCTGCCCGACTGCCGTCGTCAAGCTGTTTGCCGTCGCCGACCGAAATGATTTTGCCCCGCTGGGGTTTTTCCTTGGCCGAATCCGGCAGAACAATCCCGCCCGCCGTCACGGCCTGGGCTTCTAAACGCTGGACAATCACTTTGTCCCCTAATGGTCTGATCTTCATACGTTTCTCCTATGTAAGTTACAATTCCATTATCTCACTTTGTTTACAAACTACTACAAAAAACTCTTTCCATTGCAAACACCGTGCCAGAGGCCGCCGTGGAACACGGCCATAATTGCCCTATCTCTTTTTAAAGTAGAGACTTACAAATAGTTTGATGCACACTTAACGAAGCCACCTTAAACCCAATTCGACAGCCAAACGCCCCTTCCCCCTGCCAGCATGGCAGACATGCGAATACTTTGGGGCTCCGAACACCCTTTTTGCATTGACGACATGCTTCGTCGGATGTACGATGAATAAAAATCAAAGGGCAAAATAAGCGATAAAAATTCAAAACAAGGAGTTTGATGAAATATGAGCGATGACAAACCGGATTTATCGTCGAGGTACTACGTTGCTGAAGCAACGATTTGGATACTCGGTGGGGTTCTCTTAATTGCACGTTTCTTAGGTCTTGCTCCATCTCAGTCTTTACCGATTTTAAACATAGCTTTAGAGAATTCACAACTGTTCATACGTGTTGTCTCACTATTACAGGTATTCACTACTTTATATCTTTTCTTGGAATGGAATCAATCTTCGACGCCATCGCGCCGCTCATATTGGGCACAGGCACGTGCGGGATTCACAACAGTTTTTTCCTGTGTGTCGCTTTGGCTCTCTTATTCACTCATTGTCAAGAACACATCTTTTACAGGTATTTCTCCTGCATGGTATTTTATGTTTATTGTGACTGGTTTACTTATTGGCGGATGTATATCAACATTGGCGTTTGCTTCACTTATGATTAAAACACCAATGGAAGCCAAGGTTATTAAACTTTCACGTGTACCAGTGGCATCTCTCGCACAATTTGTAGGGTGGATTCCTATTGCTATCATCCTGATGCTTATCTATTATTTGCTTTGGCACTTTACGCCACATGTTCTTAAAATAATAGGTCCTTGTCTTGCTGTTTCTGCATATCTTTCCATGTTTATGCCAGATATAGTATCGCTTTTTTTCTATCGAGATGAAGATGGAAATCATATCCCTTACCGTAAACGCATTACTCAGCTAAAAACTATCTTCGACTTTCATGATTATTCCTATTTTCTACATGACCACGGCAGAAAAGAAAGCCAAAAAATAGAGATTTCCACAGATGCAGATCCTCAGGTTATCCAGAAAATGATGCAAGAAAAATTTTCAGAAACACAGGATAACAAAAAGGAAACATTCCGTGTTTCTCGCATTTCAGACAACCACTACGATAAACAGGATTTTGAAATCCCCATCAGTCTTGTACAAAAATATATGGAAGAATATGTCAAAAAATACCCTGATCAAGCCAAAAAAGCACCAGAGAAAATATTCCAATATGCAGTTGAACAAGCTATCGAAAACATGGATTGTCAACAAGAGAGACCTTTGCTGCATAGAGCTGTTGAAGCAGGTCAAGAGCAGGCGGTACGAGAACTTTTGCAACAAAATCTAGATGTCAATGAGCAAGCAGAAGCCGGTTGGACAGCCCTGTTGTACGCTGCTGCACAAGGTTATCCCAAAATTGCACGACTGCTGCTTGATAATGGTGCAAATCCAGACATAGGAAATACACTTGGAATAACGCCGCTAATGTATGGTGCGAGATACAAAAATGTAGATATTTGTAAACTCCTGATTGAATATGGTGCAAATCTCGATCTCCAAGATATATATGGCACGACCGCATTAATTTGGGCCACTTTGATGGGAAGTAATGACGTTGCGAGACTATTGCTTGAAGCAGGGGTTAAAACTAATATCAAAGACCGTCATGGTATGACAGCTTTGGACTTTGCACATAAGAATAAACAAGGAAAGATTGCAAGAATGATACGAACCGCTAAATCAACAAAATAACATTAGGCAGAAATGTCCAAAAACATTCCAGAATTTTTTATTATATTCTGAATCAAGATAACTGTGAAAGCGATAGATGATCCAGGCAGAGCGAATTTTGGAGTTAAATGACCGTCCTGTTCGGGACCGCGGGTTTGTGCTGTACTGGATGCAGGCGGCGCAGCGGGCCCAGTGGAATCATGCGCTGGAGTATGCTATCCAGCAAGCGAATGAGCGGGGCAAGCCGGTCGTCGCGGCGTTTTCGTTGACAGATGATTTTCCCGAGGCGAACTTGCGGCATTATGCGTTTATGCTGGAGGGTCTCAAGGAAACGCAGGCGGCACTGGCTAAACGGGGCATCCAACTGGTGATCCTGCGGGGCAGTCCGGAGCAGACGATTCCCAAACTTGCCAAAGACGCCGATGCGGTGGTAACCGATGACGGCTATCTGCGGATTCAGGTCCAGTGGCGGCGGCATGTCGCCGAGCGGTGCGATTGCCAAGTGACCGAGGTGACCACAAATGTCATCGTGCCGGTCGAGACGGCTTCGGAGAAGGAGAATTTTTCCGCCGGAACGCTGCGGCCGCGGATTCACAAGCAATTAGATAGATTTCTTGTTCCAATAAAACACACGAAACCGAAATGCTCATCTTTGGATTTGGAGATCACATCATTTGAGATTTCCGACATCAAAGCGGCATTGAAAAAACTAAAGGTTGACCGCAGCGTCAAACCCTCGCCGTTTTATACCGGCGGGACGTCGCAGGCCAAAAAACGGCTCAAACAATTCATCAAAGACAAACTGGACGATTACAACACCAAGCGGAACGACCCGATGCAGGATTGCCAATCCAATCTAAGCCCCTACCTGCATTTCGGCCAGATCAGTCCGCTTTACATCGCGCTGGAAATACTGAAAACCGACTCGCCCGGCAAAGACGGCTTCCTCGAAGAACTCATCGTCCGGCGGGAACTGAGCCACAATTTCCTCTATTACAACAGCCGCTATGACGACTACGACGCCCTGCCGCCGTGGGCGCTGCGGACGCTGAACTTTCACGCCAAAGACAAACGCGAATACATCTATACGCAGGCCCAATTCGAAAACGCCCAAACCCACGACCCCTACTGGAACGCGGCCCAGATGGAAATGGTCATTACGGGCAAAATGCACAACTACATGCGGATGTACTGGGGCAAAAAAATCCTCGAATGGACGAAAAATCCGAAAACCGCTTTCAAAATCGCTCTTTATCTGAATAATAAGTACGAGCTTGACGGCCGCGACCCCAACGCCTTTGCCGGCGTGGCCTGGTGTTTCGGCAAGCACGACCGCGCCTGGGGCCAGCGTCCCGTCTTTGGCAAGGTTCGCTACATGAACGCCGGAGGCCTGAAACGCAAATTTAACGCCGACGAATACGTAAAAAAAATCGACGACCTCAAAAGGAATTTATAATGACTTACACAGCTTCCCCAACTCGCTACGAAACAATGACTTACAACCGCTGCGGCAACAGCGGGCTGAAACTGCCGGCCATTTCGCTGGGTCTGTGGCACAACTTCGGCGATGTGGATGATTTTCAGCGGGCACGGGAAATGCTCTTTTTCGCTTTCGACCACGGCATCACGCATTTCGACCTGGCGAATAACTACGGCCCTCCGCCCGGCAGCGCCGAGAGCAATTTCGGCATAATCCTCAAAAGCGACTTGGCTCACTATCGAGACGAACTGATCATCTCCACCAAGGCCGGTTATCTCATGTGGGATGGCCCCTATGGCGACTGGGGTTCGAGAAAATATCTCACGGCTTCGCTGGATCAGTCCCTAAAGCGGATGGGTCTGGACTACGTGGACATCTTCTACTCCCACCGGCCCGACCCGGACACCCCACTGGAAGAAACCATGGACGCATTGGCCCAGGCCATTCGACAGGGCAAGGCCCTCTATGCCGGTGTTTCCAATTATTCGCCGGAACAGACCCACCGGGCCGCCGCCATCCTCAAAGATATGGGTGTTCGGCTGCTGATTCACCAGCCGCCCTATTCGATGCTCCGGCGGAACTTTGAAACCGCCGGCCTGTTCGACACACTGGACGAACTGGGCGTTGGTGCGATCTGTTTCAGTCCGCTGGCGCAGGGATTGCTGACGGACAAATACCTCGACGGCATTCCCGCGGATTCCCGGGCCGCCAAAGAACACGGATATCTGAAAAAAGAGGCCATCACAACGGGACTGGTGGAAAAACTCAAAAAGCTGAATGAGCTTGCACTGCATCGCGGCCAATCGCTGGCCCAGATGGCAACGGCATGGGTTCTGCGCCAAAAAGCGGTTACCTCAGCCCTCGTCGGGACCAGCCGGGTCGAACAATTGCTGGACAATCTGAAGACGCTGGAAAAACTTGATTTTACCTCGGACGAACTGGCCGAAATCGACACCATTCTGGGCACCTGATTTTTTTCATTCGCGGCAAGGACAAAAGAATATAAAAAAATTCGTAACCATTCACATGAATTATGTGGTAGTGAAGTTATGGCCTGAAAGGCCAGGGTAATATAGCCCAGGGCAACGCCCTGGGAAGATAAGGTACCCAACAGAACAAACGCCCTGTAAGGGCAGGATAAAAGAACAGTTTTTTATTATGTTGCCCTTTCAGGGCGAAGATTGCGATTTCGAATTTCAAACCCAGGGCGTTGCCCTGGGCTAAAATAGGTTGGCCTTTCAGGCCATAAGAAAAGATTGAACGCTTACAAATATTCAATAGAAAGACACCGATGGCGAAACAGGACTATTCAAATTATCAACAAAAGGTGATTAAAAACTACTACGAGAACCTGGACACGATTGCCCTGACGCGGTTGCAGGAACTCGTGACCGATTTGTACTTAGCCGAAACCCCGGCGAAGAAAAAACGACTCTGGCAGCAGGTCGAAAAAGCCCTGACCAAACTAAAAATAAAACCCGTCACCAAGGCCCGCATCCTCGAAACCCAGGACATCAAAATCCTCGCCCAAAATCTTCAGGAGTGGCTACGATGATGACAACTATAGTTCCTCAAACTGTCATTCCGGCCAAGGCGAAGCCGCGAGCCGGAATCCAGGGCGATAACGTCTGGATGCCGGATCAAGTCCGGCATGACAAATACGCAAGCATTTCTTGTAGTTCCATGTCATATATTAGTGAAAATTAGTGTTAATTTGCCTGCCGGGCCGTAGCCTTGGCGAAGGCTGGTGGCTAAATGAAAATAAGCGTCAACAACTTGAGTATCAAATACGACGGGCACTCGTTATTTGAAAATGTTTCTTTTGACGTGCAGTGCGGCCAGACGGTCTGCATCGATGGTCCGTCCGGGTGCGGCAAGAGTTCGCTGCTTCGAGCGATGTTGGGCTTTGTTCGGCCACAACAGGGTACGATTAGCATTGGCGAGGAACCTGTTGACGACAAAAGCGTCTGGTCGCTAAGACACAAAATCGCATACGTTACGCAGGAGCCGGATTTAGGACAGCAGGCCGTCCTTGACCGCATCCGGCAACCGTTTGAGTACAAAGCCAATGCCCATCTTTCGTGGAACGAGACGACCGTTCATGAATGGTTCGACCGGTTCAACCTCCCGAAAAAGCTGCTAAGCAAGCAAACCACCGACCTCTCCGGCGGTGAAAAACAACGCATTGCGATCATCATCGCGCTGCTGCTGGACCGCCCCGTGCTGCTGCTGGACGAGCCGACCTCCGCACTCGATAAGCAAAGCAAACGAATCCTCAAAGACGTGCTCGCCGAGACGCAAAAGACAATCGTCCTTATCTCGCACGAAGACATCCTCACCGACATCGCCGACGCGACCGTCCAACTCGCCGAGGGTGAAGGAGGCCGCCATGCCTGAAACATCGATCCGGATATGGGGCCTTGTCGCCGGCTATGGTTTGTTCCTTATCCCGCTGGGCATTCTCTTATGGGCGAAAGTGCCTTTGGTCAGCAAGATGTTTATCGGCGCCATCCGCATGACGGTTCAGTTACTCTTGGTCGGATTTTATCTACAGGTCGTATTCAAATTAAACAACCCCTGGCTCAACGCCGCATGGGTACTCGTGATGATTTTTGTCGCGGATGTTTCGATTATCCGCGGGGCAAATCTGCGATTTCGAAAACTGGCGTTGCCGCTGTTTATCGCGCTGCTGATCGGCATCGCTGTCCCGCTGCTGTATTTCCTCGGCCTCATCCTGCGGCTGCCGGATTTACTGGAAGCCCGGTTCGTAATTCCCATCGGCGGCATGATCCTCGGCAACTGCCTGCGTGCGAACATCATCGGCATCAACCGGTTCTATCATTCGATCGCCCAGGGCGAAAAAGCATTTTGCCAAACACTGGCCGATGGCGCGACACTGGCCGAGGCGACAAAACCCTACCTGCAGCAGACCTTACAGGATGCACTGGCTCCGACGCTGGGCATGATGTCCACAATCGGTCTGGTCGCGCTGCCCGGCATGATGACAGGGGTTATTCTCGGCGGCCTGGATCCCATGACAGCCATTCACTATCAAATCGCCATTATGATCGCAATTTTTACCGGGACCACGATTACGATTCTGCTGGGGATTTTATTGACCCGCCGGGTTAGTTTTAACGATTCCGGAATGTTACAAAAGAATGTTTTCAAGTCCTGAGACTCTTCAGGGTAATAAATTTTCGCGAGGATGACTCTAAGGTTTTTTGAAGTAAGACATAGCCGCGCAACAAGTGCATTTTTAGGTGGATTGGCATGAGAGTATGGGGGCACAAAAAAGAGCATCTAAGGAAGGATGCTCTAAAGTATTATCGTAGAAAGAAGTAAAAACAACGGGTATTACGAATTGCCGGTTGTGGAAGCCGGGTGTTCTTTTTCTTCTTCTTTTTCCTTTTGGATCGCCAAATAGATTTCTTTACGATGAACCGCGACACTGCGAGGGGCGTTGATTCCAAGGCGGACCTTGTCGCCGCGGACATCCACGATTGTGATCTCCACATCATCGCCGATCATGATCGACTCGTCCTTTTGTCTGCTTAAGACCAACATTTTACACTCCTTAGTTTCCGTTGCTGGTCGGTTTTCGGGCTTTTGCTACGTTGCAAAACCCACAAACCTATGTCCTATAACTGTTATACGAATTCCAAAGCCGCAAGGTCGTGAAAAATCTCACTTTCTGGCCCTACCCGTTAATATCCGGGCAAAAATAATTTCGGCCATTTAGGGTATTCCAAGTAATGAAATTCAGAAAAAGCCGGAATATTTTCCGTGCCGCTTCGGCAAATAATCTATAAGTCTTTAATTGTCAACAAGATACAGCTCAATCGCAAGGATTCAAACAAGCCGTCTAAACGATGCAAAGGAAATATTATCAGACTATTCAGTATGCTTTGGCCGGTATTTCATGAAGATGGAAATCCAAAACCCTGTGATAGCGCCAAGAACAGCAAACGAGGCAAACTGTATCGGCAGGATCGCAAAGATGGAGTTCGTGAAAAAGTAGATAGGATGTGTCTTGACCATATACGCGAGCGCATCCGAGCCGATGAACTTCGTGTAGGTCCCGATGTAGATGGCAGCGGCCCCCAGTATCACAGGGATATAATGGACCTGAAGGAGCTGCTTTGCGGCAAATCCGGCCAATGCCACCGATACAAACACGCCGAATGCGATTTGTCTGTGCCCCGGATGGCCCATAACGGTCCCCAGATTTTCGTCAAACTGAGGGATATCCTGGGCAAAGATTCCGATGGTGAAATAGACAATCGCCGCTGCGGCAGCCGTTGCGATACCGCAATTGACCCAATAATTGGACTTGTTGGCAGGTTTTATGGTATCTCCGGCAATAACGGTTTTAGTACCCAGAAGCTTTGTCGTCAGCAGAACGCCAAGATACCCTGCCGCACAGATACCGAGCCAGAACAGCAATTCCCACCGCAAAAAGGAATACATCGCGTTTCGCTGTTCAAATGTATAATGTGTCAGTAAAATCTGGCGCAGGTCACCGCTTGCCATCGCCAATGCGGCCACTCCCGCCGGTGCGGACAAGGGGCCTAAAAACCGCCCGAATGGATAGCAAATCAGGGTTCCTGCAACGCCCGCGGCAAAACCGAGAAAAATGAGAATCACGCCGTGAAGCATCGATATCTCGCCGGTAAACAAACTGATCGCCCCCAGAGGGTCCGCGGGGTTGACCAGGGGATACCCCACAGCCCCGACAATCAGCGCACCAGCCGACAGGGCCGCAATGATACGGATCCGCAGGAGCCAGTTGACGTTAAACAGGCCCAGCCCGAAATAGATCAAAGCGACCGCCGCAATGACCCGCAACGCAATTGGATACAACCATTCCATTCGTAAATCCTTTCCTTAATGGCAACTAAGATACCACACCCGCCCCGGAAATTCCAAAGAAAATTGACGCTTTTAACCCCAAAATAAACCCCTTGAAGGGTGCTTTGATGTATTTTGGGTTCAGCTCGAGGTGGTTTGGCTTTGTAAAAAAACGCCCTGAGTGGCTATATCGGCGGCGGCCAATGGTGTTTTTGGGGACGACGACGCGGCTCTGTTCATTCCGGATTGAACCCAGAAATGCGATTTTAAAAGTCTAAAATCCTGATACCTTCTGTTTTATCCGCCGTTCATTGCCAGTGCAACAATACCTTCTTTACGGATTTGATTGGCCTGTTCGTAAACACGAGCCATCGTAATGACGTTTCGGGACCCAGAAGCCGTTTCCGTGGACTTGGCAAGATAATATTCGCACCGCTCGGGTTGCCCCTGGTATTTACAGATCCGGGCCATGGTCAGCCAACTGTCAATCAGCTCGGAATGATACCGGCCAAAAATCTTACTTTTGATCGCCAAAGACGCAGACATCAATTGTCCAGCCTGATCGGTATCTTTTTGATCCATATACACTAATGCCATATCCTCAAGGACATTGGCGGTCATTAAATGCTGCGAACCGTAGTCTTGTTCGTAAATATCCAGCGCGATCCGGTAATTGGTGAGGGCTTGCTCCGAATGTCCTTTTGCGAATTGAAGCTTGGCCGACTCCAGGATAAAAGGCGCCATCTCCTTGCTGTGTAAATCGCAGTTATCCAGCATAATCGTAACGGCCTCTGAAAGAACTTCTTCGGCCTGTTGCAGGTTATCCTGCCGGCGATAAATATCGCTGAGCATTCGAAGGGTATGCGCGACATAAGGATGCGTTTCAAACAGGGCTTTTTTCTGAAGTTCGACCCCCGCTTCAAATTTCTCGGCTGCCTGAGAAAGCAACCCCTCATACCCATATACCGTTCCCAGGTCGATCAGGCACAACGCCATCTCGCCGTCTTCGGTCTTTTTCTGTTTTGCCTGTGCCAGTGCCCGTTCTGCCAGGACGTGGGCTTTTTCATATTTGCCGAATGCCATATAGGCCCGGGCCATTGAGCGTAACGTCTTTGTGGACAATTCCTTATGACTTGATTTCGCAGAGGCGGAACCGAACAAGACAGCGCATAAAATAAGAACAAAGACGGATTTAAGCTTAAAATGACAACACTGAATCATAAGTTATACCCTTAATTATTCCCTGTGCATATTCTCTTATAAAATATAATAAACATAGGCCGTGCATGCCGTGTATCGACGAATAAATACCCCTCGTGAAGCTAAAAATTGTATTCCCCCGGGAAAGAAACAATAAGTATTGTTCTTTGGCAGCAGACATTAGGTTATCGGACTATTTTTTTCAAGCAAAAAATGATTTATCTCTCTGTGTCCACTATTGCGTTTTATGGGAGATTTCTGTAACAGGGTCGGCAAAAGATAAAAAAGCATAAAAAAAGCTGGAAATTACAGGATTTCTCACTAAAATCCGAAGAATGAAATTTGTCCTAATCGACAACATCAAAGAACTTGTATCCGGTGAGCAGATCACAGCCGTCAAAAGCGTCTCATTGGCGGAGGAATATCTGGGCGACCATTTTCCTGCCTTCCCGGTTCTGCCGGGAGTGCTGCTGCTGGAAGGCCTGATTGAATCCGCAACGTGGCTGGTCCGGGAGAAACAGGATTTTGCCAATAGTATGGTCTTGCTGGAAAGTGTCAAAAATGTTAAGTATAAGAGTTTTGCCGCACCGGGTATGCAGATCGAATACACTGTGACGGCGCAGACAATCGATGAAAACACCAGCAGCTTTAAAGGAGCCGGTATTTGCGGCGATGAGCCGATTGTGGAAGCCAAACTGACGCTAAAACACTTTAATCTGGCGACGGAAAATCCTAAACTGGCTCACATTGACGGGAAAATTACTGAAGCAATGAAAGAACGTTTCAAATTATTATACAATTGAAATATCGTAACGGAGGCAACAAATATGGCAATGAGCCGCGATGAAATTTTTGAAAAGGTCCAGGAAGTTCTGGTAGACGCGCTGGGACTGGACGACGACGAAGTGACCAATGACGCCACACTGATGGGTGACCTTGGCGCTGAAAGTATCGATTTTCTGGACATCGTTTTCCGACTTGAAAAAACGTTTGACATCAAGGTTCCCCGCGAAGAACTGTTCCCGGCCGAAACCGTCCTGAACAACCCGGAATTTGTCAGCGGCGGCAAACTAACCGACAAGGGATTAGGCGAACTCAAGGACAAAATGCCGCACACGGACCTGACCGAGTTTGAGAAGGACCCCGATGTCAACAAGATCGCTGACTTATTTACCGTCGATGCGATTGTTAACTTTATCGAGACAAAACTCAATAATTAAATTTGGCGCGGCGACTATACCGCGACCGAAATTCTTACCGCGAAGATCACGAAGAAAAAAATATGAATAACTCTTCGTGGCCGGAACTTGCCCCGGACTCGATCCGGGATGTTCTTCGTGGTGTAACCCTATTTTCTGCTTCGACAGGATTACTTTTATAAAATGCGCTGGATCTGGATCGACAAATTTCTGGAATTTAAAAGCGGCCAATACGCTGTTGCGTTAAAAAACGTCACGCTGGCCGAGGAACACATCCACGACAATGTTCCCGGTTTCCCCATGATGCCCGAATGCCTCATGATCGAGGCAATGGCTCAGACCGGCGGCATTCTCGTCGGCGAGGCACGCAACTTCGAGGAAAAAGTCATCCTCGCCAAGATCAAGAAGGCCGTTTTTTACCACTATGTCGTCCCGGGCGACACCATCATTCTCCGTGCAGAGGTGGAATCGATCAGCCCGGAGGCCGCCAGCATTGAAGGCGAAATCAAACGCGGGGATGAACTGATCGCACAAATCAGCTTGATGTTCAGCCACATCGATAAAAACCTGTCCGGCAAACAATTCCCCGAAGAGAATTTTGTTTTCACGGACATGTTCAACTCGTTACTGACCGGCTTTGTCGAACGGAAGACGGAGCAAGCCCCATGACCGAACGTCGCGTTGTCATCACCGGAACCGGAGCTGTAACCCCCTTAGGACTGACCAGCCGTGACTTATGGGAAGGCCTGCTCGAAGGACACTGCGAAATCCGGCAAATCAGAGCATTTGATCCTGCTGAATTTCCCTGCAAGTTGGCCGGCGAGGTGCCCGAGTACAAGATGCGGGACTATCTGCCTAAAAGCTACCGAAAAGCCGGAAAACTGATGAGCCGCGACATCGAATTGTCCGTCATCGCCGCGGATGATGCTGTTAAAAACAGCGGCCTTGTCACCAAGGCCTCAGAAGCCGGAGATGCCACCGTCAAGCCGGAACGAACCGCGATCAGTTACGGGGCAGGTCTGATCAGTTGCGAACTGCCGGAGATTGCTCCGTGTGTCAAAATTTCCGAAACAGACAATCAATTTGACATCCACAAGTGGGGCACTAACGGAATGCAGACGTTGACGCCGCTGTGGCTGCTGAAATATCTGCCGAATATGCTGCCGTGCCACATCGGGATCATCCATGATATTCAAGGCCCCAGCAATACGATCACCTGCGGCGAAGCGGCCGGTCACATCGCGATTGCCGAAGCGTTTGAAATGGTCGCCCGCGGCAACGCAGACGTTGCCTTTGGCGGCGGCGGCGAGGCCAAGGTCAACCCCCTCGTCATGCTTCGCCAGTGCCTGCTCAAGCGGTCAACGGAAACAGCCAATGATACGCCTGACCGGTCCTGTATGCCCTTCGATAAATCCGCCTCCGGCTGCGTTTTCGGCGAAGCCGGCGGAATGGTCATTCTGGAGGAACTCGAATTCGCCAAATCCAGAAAAGCAACAATTCTCGCCGAAATCATTGGAACCGCTTCCAGCAATAACCACAGCCCCGATTTGGTTCGCCTCGAAAAAGACGGAAAAGGGCTGCAAATCGCAATTGAAGCGGCACTTAAAGAATCCGGCATCGAACCGGACAAGATCGACCTGATTATCCCAGCCGGAACCGGTATTCCTGAAGATGACCGGGCCGAAGCGGCCGCTCTGAAAAACATCTTTGGTAATGCCCTTGCCAACATCTCCGTCTGGCCGATTAAAGCCATAGTCTCCCACACCGGGGCCGCGGCGGGCGCCATCGATGTCATTGCCGCCACGCTGGCCGTCGCCAACTCCAAAATCGGCCCGGCAAGTTATTTTTCCGCTCCCGCCGACGGCTGCGAACTGAACATTCAAAACAAAGCCATTTCAAAAGAGATTCGGTATGCTTTGTGCTGCGGCTACTCCTTTGGCGGACAGACCGCGGCGATTGTCATCAAAAAATACGGGGACACAGAATGAAACACCGCGTCGTCATTACAGGCATGGGAATTGTTTGCCCCCTCGGCCACAGCGTCAACGACATGTGGAACGGGCTGATGACCGGCCAATCCGGCGCGGCCCCGACGACCTTGTTTGACGCATCCACCTTTCCGACGACCTTCGGCGCGGAAGTCAAGGATTTTGACCTGGCCCGATTTGTCAAAAATCCAACAATTCATAATCAGGGCAACCGGGGGACGCGATTCGTCGTTGCCGCCTGTGCCCAGGCCTGCAAGCAGTCCGGCATTGACATTGAAACCGACACGCCATCGGATACGATTGACCGTACTCGCATGGGCATTTATCTTGGCGCCGGTGAAGGGGCCGTCAATTCAGATGCCTTCTTTAATGCCATTCTGGCGGGTTGGGATGACCAGCACAGCAATATGGACTGGGCAGCCTGGACCAAAGCATTTGTTTCCAAAACCTCTGCCGCCGCAGAACTGCGGCAGGAACCCAATATGCCGGTCTCTCATCTCGGTATCCTGACCGGAGCCCGCGGCATCAGCCGAAGTTGCCTGACGGCATGTGCCGCCAGTACGCAGGCCGTGGGCGAGGCGACCCTGCTCGTCCGCAGGGGCAAGGCCGACATCATGATCGCCGGCGGGGCACATTCAATGATTCATCCGCTGGGCGTGACCGGCTTTAACCGCCTGACCGCCCTGTCCACCCGTAATGACAACCCGACGACCGCCTCCCGCCCCTTTTCGGCGACGCGGGACGGGTTTGTGTTGGGCGAAGGTGCAGCCATTGTTATTCTTGAAACACTCCAATCCGCTCAAAAACGCGGCGCTAAAATCCTTGCCGAAATTACCGGTTTCGGCAGCAGTAATGACGCCTTCCGGGTCACGGACATGCATGAAGACGCCCGCGGCGCGGGTCAGGCCCTGCGTGCGGCTCTGAAGGATGCGAACGTAGGCATCACCGACATCGACTACATTAGTACCCACGGAACCAGCACCGCCGAAAACGACTCGATTGAAACGAAAGCCATTAAAAACGTCTTCGGCGACCATGCCAAAAACGTCCCGGCCAGCAGTGCCAAGAGCCAACTCGGCCACCTCATCGGCGCCGCCGGATGTGCCGAATTGATTACCTGCATCAAAGCAATTGAAGAAAACATACTGCCAATGACCATGAACCTGAACGACCCGGACCCGGCACTGGACCTGGACTATGTCCCGAACAAACCCCGCCCCAAAGAGGTCAACGTCGCCATCAATGAATCCTTTGGCTTCGGCGGTCAAAATAATGTATTGGTGATTCGACGTTTTACGGAATAAAAGCTATGATTGATATCAAACTGATTCGTGAAAACCCGCAGAGATTTATTGACGGTGCAAAAGTCAAAAAGATTCATGTGGACATCAATCGGCTGCTGGAGGTGGACGCCGAACTGTTAAAGAAGAAACAAGAACTTCAGGACATCGCCACCGAGAAAAACCGCATCGGCAAAGACATCCCCAAACTCGATCCGGATAAAAAGAAAGAAGCTCTTGCCGCCCTGTCCAAACTGAAACAGGACGAAGCTGACTATAACGAAGCGATTAAGAATCTTCAGCCGGAATTTGATATGCTGATGGGGCAGGTGGCTCAACCCGCGGACCCGGAAGTGCCGGTTGGGGAAGACGATACTGAAAACGTCGAACTGCGAAAATGGGGCGCCATCCGAGAGTTTGATTTTGAGCCCAAGGACCATGTGGAATTAGGTTTGGCTTTGGATATTATCGACATTGAACGCGGCGTTAAACTAGCCGGAACGCGAAATTACTTCCTCAAAGGACAAGGTGCCCTGCTGCATTGGGCGGTATTGCGATTTTCGATGGACACTATGATCGGCAAGGGCTACACGCCGATGTCGGTGCCGCTTTTGATGCGGGATGAGGTCATGGTCGGCACGGGCTACTTTCCCGGCTCCGAAGAGCAGACCTATCAAATGGAGCGGGATGGGTTGAATTTGGCAGGCACCGCGGAAGTGCCGGTAACGGCCTATCACTCCGGCGAAATACTCACCGAAGAACAACTGCCCGTCAAATCTGTCGCTTTGAGCACCTGTTTTCGCCGTGAAGCCGGTGCCGCGGGCAAAGACACACGCGGACTGTACCGCATCCACCAGTTTGACAAGGTGGAACAGGTCATTATCGGCGAAAACGACATCGAAAAAAGCAAAGAATACCACCTTGAGATATTGGCCAACTCCGAAGCCGTCCTGCAGGCCATGAACCTGCCCTACCGCGTGGTTAATGTCTGCACCGGCGACCTCGGCCGCGGTCAGGCAATGAAATACGACATCGAAACATGGATGCCCTCTCGCAACAGCTACGGCGAAACGCATTCGGCCAGCCGCTTCTACGAATTCCAGGCCCGCCGGATGAATCTGCGGTACAAAAACGCACAGGGCAAAAACGTCTTCTGTCATACGCTCAATAACACCGTGATCGCCTCGCCACGGGTACTGATTCCGATTCTGGAACTGTACCAAAACACGGACGGCAGCGTGACAATTCCGGAAGTGTTGCGGCCTTATATGCAGGGACAGGAGAAAATCGTACCCAAATAACAACAGCGCGGCAACGCAAGCTGCCCGATTGCGTCATGAAAACATGATACCAAGTCACTGATAATGTAGCCAAGAGCCATGAAACGAAGGAGCTTTGACGAAACCGACCTGATCCGTTTGAACCTCCAGCGGTTGGACGCTGAAACCCGCACGCAGCCGTTGCTTCATAAAACCTTTACCACCGCTCCCATCCTTCCCTTTGCAATCGCATTCTTGATTGGCATCATCATCGCGGACAACCTGCCTTCGATACGTTACCTCTGGAGCATTCTCATCTCTGCAATCCTTCTCAACGGGATCGTATTGATATGCTGTATCCCTGCCAACGCAAACACCCGCTTGCGATTGGCACTAATCGGTTCCTGCTCGATTGTATTGACGCTGGGAATGATGCGGTATTATACCCTCATCGACATTCCGCCCGATCACATCGGCCGCTATTTTGATACGGAACGTGAACTGGCCACGCTGGAAGGTACGGTCATCTCGCCGATCCGCACCGACCAACAGCGAACCGGTCTTTCATCCATCCCGTGGCTGAATTCAAAAAGCTCATTCTATCTCGAAACAACCCACTTGAACACCGCTGACGGCCGGCAGAAGACCACCGGCAAGGTCCGTGTACAGACCGATGAGCCCATCGCCCATGTTCAACCCGGCAACACCGTCCGAATCACGTGCTGGCTGAGCCGCTTTTCGCCGTCGCCCAATCCCGGCCAGTTTGATCTGTCCCGATACATGGCCCAACGAGGCGTTACCATCGCCGCATCCGTACCCCTCAAAGAGGGCGTCGAAGTCATTGACGGCGCTCCGTCTTTTTTGTCAAAAGCACGGTCCGCCCTTTACCGCCTGACATCCGCTTCGCTGCTGGACGAATCGGTGACCGACACCGACGTGCGGGCGATGGTTTCCGCCCTGCTGCTGGGCCGCCGGAGCAGTGTCAACCCGCACGTCATGGCCGCCTTTCGCGACACCAATCTGGCCCACTTCATCAGCTTGTCCGGGATGCACGTCGGCATTCTGGCCGGGTCGCTCTGGCTGGTCCTGCGGATGACCGGTCTGCCTAAGCGCCCCCGCGCCGTGCTGTGCATTGTCCTGATCCTGCTCTACGCAATGGTCGTGCCGCCGCGTGCTCCAACCCTGCGAGCCGTTTTTCTAAGCTGCTTCTTCTTTGCGTCCGTCCTGTTCAGGCAGCAGGCCAATCCCCTCAACACACTGGCTCTGTCGGCCATGGCACTCTTGTTCTTTCGGCCCTATGAACTGTTTTCCGCAGGTTGGCAGCTATCGTTCATGTCCGTTCTCGGCATCCTGCTGTTTTATCCGGCCGTGCGGTATCAACTCCTCGTCCGTTTGTTTTATCCGCTTGTACCCTATCTGAAACGTTTTATCGCAGCGCAGCATTTTCTGCATGGTGTGATTGAACTGCTTGCCATCGGGGTTTCCATCTGGCTGACCATCGCCCCGATTCTGCTGTATTACTTCGGCAGAATCAATCCATTGTCGCCGCTGTGGACCATTATTGCACTGCCGTTCGTATTAGCCATCCTGTACGCGGGATTTCTCAAGATCCTGTTGTCCGGCATCATTCCCACGCTGGCCGCTGTTTTCGGCTGGATACTGAACCTCGCCGCACGAGGCCTCGAACGCCTTGTGGTGCTGTTGTCAAAAATTGATTTCGTACAGATCGTCTCCTATCGCCCCCGTCTGTCGCTGGTGCTGTTTATTTATCTGTTGATACTGGCTATCTGTCTTCTGCCGCACAGATACCGACTCGCACGAAAAGTCGTGTTTGGCTTGATGGTTGTATGCTTTCTTTTTCCGGGCATCTCGCGGCATATCGACATCAAGAACAGAAACACCCTGGAAATGACCTGCCTGTCCGTCGGTCATGGACAATGCATCGTGCTGTCGGGCCCTAACAACGAACACATCCTCTTTGACGCCGGCTCCATCACGAACAAAAACATCGCCCATAAAACCATCTTCCCTTATTTGCAGCACCAGAGCATCTTCTCATTGGACACCGTGTATCTCAGTCACGGTGACCTGGACCACATCAATGCCGTCGGCGACCTCGTGGCGTATGTCAACGTGAAAAACATCTGCGCCAATCACATCCTGCTGCAAACAGCTCAAACGCCCTCCGTTGAAAAGGAGCTCTATGATGGACTTATCCGCGCAGGGCATGAGCTTACAAGCACCCGAAATTACACCGGGCCAAAGGGACTGGCAATTCAATCCATCTGGCCGGGTGACGAAATCGTGAAGGATTCCTCTGTCTCCGAGAATGACAAGTCCGAAGTCCTGTTGATCCGATACGCCAACCGACAGATTCTCCTGTGCGGCGACATTGAACGTCAAGCCCAACAGCAATTGATGGGGTTGTATCCTGATATGACTGTGGATGTCCTGGTCCTGCCGCATCACGGTTCCACGAACAACCTGGACAATGGTTTCGTCGAACACCTCAATCCCGCTGTCGTGATCGCAAGCGGCTCACAGCGAAACATGACAAACACCTATCAGCCCGCCGCCGGTTCCGGTATGCAAATATTTCATACCGCAAAAGACGGCGCCGTCAGCATCAAAATAAAAACCGACGGCACACTCAGTGCCGCCGGCTATCTAAATCCTGAAAACAGTCTCGGCCAAAGGCCGAATCCTTAACTACGAACTAAGACCTAAGAACTAAAAACTACCTCATGTGAACAACGATTTCAACACGGCGATTTTTGGCCTTTCCGGCTGCCGTTGCATTCGACGCCACCGGGCGGGCCTGACCGCAGGCAACACCGCGAACCTTTTCAGGTCTGACGCCCTTGTCAACCAGGTAACGCAGAACCGTTAACGCACGGCCGGCGGACAGATCCCAGTTGTCTTTCCACAAGTTCTTTGTCTTTACGATCGGATCGGTATCCGTGTGCCCCACCACGTCAACCTGGCTGCCGCTGTAGCGTTCGCGCAGAACACGGTAAATATCATCCAGTTCAGAACTGGTCGCATTTTTCAGGGTGGCCTTTCCGGAACTGAAAAGAATCGAGTTCGACAGCGTCACGGTAATGGTTCCCGCCGCTTCATCGACCTTTACATCGCCTTTAAAGCCCGTTGCCTGAGAAGCGGTCTTGCCCTGAGCAAGCTGTTTTTTCAGGTTTTCCAGTTCCTGACTCATCCGGGCCTGTTGCTCTGCGGAAGTATCTAACGAGGTAATACAGCTTTCATACAGGCCTTTGAGGTTCTGATGCTCAACATCCAAAGAATTGTATTTCTTCTTCCAGTTGGTGCATCCGGTCAGCATCGATATCGCGACCATAACACTACAAACGACGACCATTTTTTTCACAGCGTGTTTCATTTGGACCTCCATTTCATGTTTTAAAAACTAAAATCCATAAAAGTTCATTAGAATCCGTTGCATCCAATCATGAAAGATAATAACAGCAAACACGGCCAATGACAAGAAGGGACCATAAGGAATTTGCCGCATTTTTTTAAATAGTGCCTGGTACAGTGCCCACGTAATCCCCAAAAACGGCGCCAGAAAGAACGCCAGCACCACCCATTTGGCTCCGATCACCGCTCCGGCGGCTCCCATCAGGTGCACATCCCCCAGTCCCATCGCCTCCTTATTAAAGGCCAATGTACCGAAAATCCGGGTCGCCCAGACGACCGTACACCCAGCCAGATATCCGCCAACCGACCCCAGCAGTCCGGAAACAACCGGAAAAGCGACAAAAGAATCCCATTTCTCTGCCACGGGGGGCATCCGGGTAATCTGCACCGCGACAAGTGCCCCAATCATAACCGGCAGCAGGAAAACGACTTCTTTGAGGATTTCCAGGCGGTCATTGTATTCCGGCTCATTTTCCTGTGATTTCACCGCTTCTTCACAATCGCCCTCTTCATCTTCAGCCATCTCATAACTGGGTTTGATGGCCCCGGTAAACAGCCCGATAAGGGATACAACAAGCCCGACCAAACCGCCAACCGTAATCGCCGCGAAGGTGGGTGAATGAACAACCGTCGGAAAAAGGTCAAATTCAAGGACCGCTTTCGATCCTATGACAAACTCAGCAACCCCCGAACCGATGAATCCCGCGATCGTCACAAACCAGCACAATTCCAGCGGAATGATCCACAATTCCATATCAATCGCCGAAGCGGCCAGAAATGTCGCGATCAGTGCAATATTGACCAGAAAGAACAGCCAGCCGCCGCCAGCGAAAAACTGCGTCATGGCGGTTGCCCCCTCAATTCCCGTCGCACGTTGGCCAAACCAGAAAATCCACAAATACAGCCCGCCAAAACAAATCGCCGTAAGCAATTCCACCAGAAAATACCGGGCTGAGATCGTCGCCTTGCAATCCGGACACTTGCCCCGCAGCAGAAGCCATGAGAAAAGAGGGATATTGTTGTAAAATCGAATCGGGGTATTACACGATGGACAGGCCGACGGCGGCGATACCAGCGATTTCTCACGCGGCAGACGGTAGATCACCACATTGAGGAAACTGCCGATACACGTACCAAACGCAAAAATAAACACCAGCCAAATCCATTCGACCGCCATAGTTCCGTCCTATCCCTAAACTCAATTTTTACCACCGAGGACGCCGAGGACACCGAATGTTTATAATTATTTTTTCTCGGTGTCCTCAGTGTCTTCGGTGGTTAAGCATTATTTCTTTCGTTTTTTCTTTTTTGCCGGTTTCTGCCGATCCACGACACCGGCCACCTGCATCGGCAGACCGAACAGCTTGATAAAGCCGGTCGCGTCCATCGAGTTGTACTCGGCGCCCATGGTAAAGCTGGCCAGGTCCGGGTTGTACAAGCTCTTGGGGCTCTTGACACCTGCCAGCGTGGCCTGTCCCTTGTACAGTTTCAGCCGGACCGTGCCGGTCACATTCTGCTGAGTCACGTCGACAAAGGCGTCGATTGCTTCCCGCAGTTTGCAGAACCACTGGCCGTAATAGACCATCTCGGCATATTTCAGAGCCACCTGCTGTTTATAATGGGCCGTCTCTCGATCCAGCGTCAGCATTTCCAACGCCCGATGCGCGGTCACCAGGATGGTTCCGCCGGGCGTTTCATAGACTCCCCGGGATTTCATACCGACCAGCCGATTCTCAACGAGGTCATCCTGACCGACACCGTGCAGGCCGCCGATCTCATTGAGCTTTTCGATCATCTTTACACCGCCGATGGCTCGACCGTTCAACTTAACCGGAATGCCCTGCTCGAAACCGATCTCAACATAGTCCGCCTTGTTCGGAGCCTTTGAAACCGGCCGGCTCATGACAAACAGGTTATCCTTCGGCTCGTTCCACGGGTCTTCGAGGTCGGCACCCTCATGGCTGATATGCCAGAGATTTCGGTCCTGCGAATAGATTTTCTTTTTCGACTGTGCAATCGGCACATTGTGCTTTTTAGCATAATCAACCGCCGCCTCCCGGCTGGTCAGGGTAAAATTCGGGTCCTTCCACGGCGCGATGATCCGCAGCGACGGGTCCAGCGCCAGAAATGTCAGTTCGAACCGCACTTGGTCGTTCCCCTTGCCGGTGGCCCCGTGCGAAACGGCGGTGGCCCCTTCGGCGTGGGCGATCTCGACCTGCTTTTTCGCGATCAGCGGGCGGGCGATGCTGGTGCCCAGCAGGTAGCCGTTTTCATAGACCGCACCGCTCTTGAGCATTGGCCAGAGGTAATCTTCGACGAATTCCTTCCGCAAATCGGCCACGATGCACTTGACCGCACCGGTCGCCATCGCCTTTTTCTTAATGCCGACCAGTTCGCTGCCCTGCCCAAGTTCGGCGGCAAACGCCACCACATCATACCCATACGTCTCTTTCAGCCACGGCAGGATCACACTCGTATCCAACCCGCCGCTGTAAGCCAAAACCACCTTTTCCGCTTTTGTCTTTGCCATAATAAAAGTCCACAGATTACACAGATTTCATAGATTAAAACACGCTTAAGCATAGATTATACCCCCCCTATACCTCAAAAACAACACCGGATTCATAAAAAAACGCCCTGCATTCATAAAACAGGGCCGTTTCAGGCAATTTCAACAACATCGAACATGTCAGGTTATCGAACTATTTCCGGGAGAGATTGAAACTCTTCTTTTGTCAGCACAACCACTTCGACGAAATAATCTGTCTGTCCCTCAACCAGTTCAACCGGAATCTCCATTTCCTGATACTTGTTTCTATATGCCTCATCGATTTTTCGCAGTCGCTTTTTTTCTTTCAGCTTGTCATTTAACGCATGCATTTCCCGCGTAAAGCTCTGATTTGGTGACACGACGAGTTTCATTTCGACCAAGTCAGGGATATTATTAAATAGAATTCGCCCATCCTTATCTGTTCGCTTTTCAAGTTTTAAATGTTGCCAAGGAAAAGGAATGAACATCTTATGGTCTGTAACACCATCTGTCATAAAGCCATCTAACTTGACTCCGAATTCTGACAATGGCTTACCGGCAGAGTTGACCACCAAAACCTCTACTTGTGTTTCGGGACGAGTCGCAGTTAATTCAACAAAATATCCCCTCTGCCCAGCCATATAAGGTATATCCTGTGTAATATCGGGATAAAACAATATTGTATCCAATTTCTCTTCCGAAACATTGTAAGCATCTCCAGAAGAATTACTGGACAATGGACATCGAACTCGCAATCCCGGCACATCCGGACACCCTTCTAAAACAAAATAGCCGTTTGGATCAGTTATTGTTGAACAGCCCTGAACAGCCATATCTGAAACTGAAAGAGAAACACTTCGTTTATCCAGTGCCATTCCATAATTATCCGTCACTATTCCGCCAATCGTTACTAACTGAGGTTCCAATGAAATATTGAATTCTTGAAACTTTAAGGCGCTTTCAAGTTTTAATTCTTTTTTCTCTGAAACATATCTCGGAGCTGACACCGTTAATATATAACGACAATTTTTCCACAGACCCGGAAGACCATTGAACTCATAATACCCCTCAGCATTCGTCGTCGAAGAAAACGCCCAATTAATATCAGAACTTGAAAGCCCACTAAACATTCCGGGTTCTGTTCCATAGACCTGAAAACCAGCATCAATTTTCGCATCAGGGATAACGTTTCCCTGCACATCGGTTACATAGCCGGTAAGCACCCCCGCCGGTTCCATCACTAAACGCACATCTTCGACTACAGGATCTTTCAAAAACGCTGAGAGCTGCTGATAGTAAATCGTTACTCCATTTTCAGTTTTCTCGACCATCTCTATCGTGTCGTTGGACTGGACCACTGTCCCGCCAAATCCAGAGATTAAATCCTTTATATGAACAAATCTCGAATGATCCGTACGGTCAAGAACTGTCCATCCCGTAAAGCCCGGATTACCTGGAACTGTCGCCCAATAATAAATCGGTATGTGAATGGTTATTTCGTGTGTTCTTTGAGGGATTTTGATTTCAAATTCT
This sequence comes from Phycisphaerae bacterium, assembly GCA_029858345.1. Lineage (GTDB taxonomy): Bacteria > Planctomycetota > Phycisphaerae > Sedimentisphaerales > Anaerohalosphaeraceae > 4572-13. The sequence goes on along the minus strand of JAOUFG010000006.1, from coordinate 6,170 downwards.
CCGTCTACATCCGAGTTTCCGGTCAGATACTTTTCTCCCCATAAAGGAAAGTAGAACACAAATACATCCGCATCCGCCACAGGATTTCCCATCGTATCCACTACCTGTCCGCGAAAACAGGGTTGCTGTCTAAATGGTAATATCGTTTCATCTGATTGCGGAGTATACTCAAATACAGAATCGGCGATGACAGCAAAATCAAAAATCGCTTCATCGATAATCTGGCCATTCATCGAAGAGTTGGGATCGATATTGACCACAACTATTTTTTTCTGGCAGTCCTGTCCCTGCATCGACATACGCGGTGGCTTCATAATCGGAATCCTCCAATCCACCAGACTGCATCGAATAAATCAGTACTGCCCCATTATCCTCTTGTCCAATTTCACGGACTGTATATCCAGAACCTGAAGGGGGAACCGAAGGACGCCTGAACAAAGATGAAAACCGAACCGCTTCTAAGCTTGTAAGCGGTTGATTGTACCTGTGGACAGGAGGATCTTGTTTGGTCTTTGTTGCAGCATATTGAATCGTTTTATCCATCTTGTTGGCTTCAATACGTTCTTTGGCATTATCAATTAAAATCATTCGAGCGTCTTCTTCACGAAACCGGCGGGGCAATTGAATCCACATTTCGTTGTCGCTCATTTTCATATAGATATTATCAACCGGCTCATTCAACTTCGGCCAATCCGGATGGCGGGCCGGCGGTAAATCCTGAATCGTTTCGACCCTGCTTGCCGCTTCGGTATTCTGCGGTACAGCCTGTGAATCTGTCTCATCTTCCTGATGGGACGTTTTGACGAATTCTTGCTCTTGAACCGCTGTATTCGGCATCTCTGGCTGCGATTGAATATTTGTCTTAGAATCTCTCTCCGATGTGATGGCCTGCTGTGAATGATCCTCTTGCGAATTTTGATAGGTATAAACTGCCACTCCGGCAGTCACCATAACCGTCGCGGCGGCAACCACGATCTTACCCGCCAATGTACTGAGTAATCCCGTTGCCGTTGACAGAACCGAACTTCCAGTCGCTCCCGTTGCTCCAACTGTCGCCGCAGCAGCACTTGCAGTACCTGCAACGCCTGCTGCCAGACCAGCCCCGATTCCGGTCATCACGGCCTTAGTAAACCTCGCATTTGGAACAGTTCTCTCCAACGTCCGTTCGACCAGTGCCGCGGTTTGTTCTTTGAGCATCTGCCGTCCACGATGGATCCGGGTTTTCACCGTTGCCTCGTTGAGTTCCAGTCCCTCTGCCACCTGTCGAATCGAATGCCCTTGCCGGTAAAACAGTACCAGCGGTTCACGGTACTCGGCAGGGATACAATTTAATGCCTGTTCAAGAATCATGGTTTCCTCCCGGCTGACCGCTTTTTCTGAAGGATTATTGTCCGAATCGACAACATCAATGTGATCATCCGGTAACGAAATCTCCGGCTTTCGCCCACGGTGATAATTGCGAACCAGATTACGAGCAATCTCACACAGCCAGGGACGGAATCGTTCCAAGTCCTTCAAGTTTCTCAGGTTACGCCAAGCATTGAAAAATGCCTCCTGGGCCAGTTCCTCGCTCGCCTCAATTCGCCCTGTTCCCCCGAAAGTAATCGCGCAAACCAGGTTCTGATACTTCCGCACAATCAACTCAAATGCGGCAGTATCCCCTGCAATCGTCGCTGTCAGTAATTGTCGCTCCTCGGTCATTTCGGTCTCCTGTAACAATTATTCTATTCTAACTCATTATTCAGGAAACGAAAAGACCGTAAAGGTTTCAAAAAAAGGGAAAAATATATGCAGACATGCAAAAACACTCGATTTGAGTGAGAAAATCACACTTTTGCATTTAACTGCTGATACACCACATCCCGCATGAGGTCTTCGTCGGGTTCTTCGCCGATGTAGATTTTGTACTGAGCCATGGCCTGGCGGATGAACATTTCGGCGCCGTTAACGGTCATCGCTCCGGCGGCTTTGGCGGCTTTGAGCAGCTTGGTCTCCAGCGGGTTATAGACCGTATCGAAGACCGTCATGGATTCGGTTAAATACCCCTCCGGCACCGGACAGGATTCCACATCCGGATGCATCCCCATACTCGTACAGTTGACCACTACATCGGCCGTGTGCTCGGTCAGTTCGTCAATTCCCGCGTATTTGCAGCGGAATTCTTTCGCCAGCGACTCGCCCTTGCTCAGTGTGCGGTTATAAATCCGCACCCGCGCCCCGACATCAACCAGTCCAGCCACGACCGCCCGCGATACCCCGCCGGCCCCGAGCACGGCCACCTTCTTTTCATGCAGCGAATGCCGGTCGCCGTCAAACACGCTCGCCAGCGCATCCATCGCCCCGGCGTAGTCGGTATTGTACGCACTGATCAGCCCGTTAAACCCGATCTTAATCGTATTAACCGAGCCAATCGCCTCGGCCAGATTATCCACGTAGTCACCATGCCGGTTGGCATAATCCAGCGCATGGGTCTTATGCGGCATCGTCACACTGAATCCCCCGAAGCCCGCTTTATACCGCTCGCAGACCGAACCCAAAAATTCATCAAATTCGGTCTTGCCGCCTTTGACCAGAAAATGCAGAAAGACCGCGTCGATCTTTTTGGAGTCAAAACACTGATTAAACATCGCCGGGCTGAGCGAATGCGCCACCGGGCTGCCGATTACACCGAAAATTTCTGTATCCTTACCGATGCCGTCCCAACGATAGACCTGCTTCATCGTTGCCACCGACACCTGCCCCGGCGCGGTTTGCCCGTCATCATCCAGCGATGCAAACGACAGCACCGAACCGAATTTTTTGGCCAGCACCCGGCTGATCAACCCATCGGCGCCCATGCAAAACGCGATCAGCGGCCGGTCCGCTTCCCGTAAAAGGTCAAACGCCGCAAAACAGTCATTGATATGCCGCGCCTTATAGACGATTTTCGGAATCGCGTCGGGATACAGTGCCAGAACAGACTCGTACAGGATATTCACATCGTCAAACGGCCCGTCAAAATTGTGGCAGGACAAAATCAGCCTGGTCTCGGACCCCTCCAGCGCCGCCTTCAGCACCGAGTGCACATCCGGGTGCTTGAACTGGGCAAATTCGACATCGATGTAGTCCGCTTTGGCCTCGACGGCCTGTTTGAGAATCGACAGCCGCACACTGAAATCGATGGGATTGACCCCGCCCTCGGACACATCCCGACACGTCACGATCACCGGCAGCTTGCACTTCTGCACCGAATGGATCATCTGCAAAATAGCGTCAGCATCCGGCTTGGCAAGCCCGTCGCAGCGGATTTCAACGGCCTCGGCACCAAGCCGCTTCGCCTCAGACACCTTTTCGGCAAACACGCCCGGCTCGCAGGCAAAAATGGACACGGTCAAATACGTCATAATTCAATCTATACCCTTCAGGGTAGTAAATTTCCGCGAGAAAACTCGAAACTTACAATCGCAGAACCACTTAGCCGCGCAGAAACGCGAATTTTCAATCGTAATCACTATATATCGAACATGCCCCGAAAACGCAAGCCAAAAACTTCGAGCCCCCCAAACCCCGAAACAAACTCATGCTTCGGAAGTTTTTGCGGCAAAAATCTTTTTTTCAATGAACTCCGGCGGATTATTCGATATAACTGTCATCCCGAGCGGCCTGTCCTTCGTAGCTCAAAGAGCGAAGAAGGGAGTCGGGGGATCTATTGAAGCAGCTTCCCGGCGGAGTCAGGATTCCGAAACTATGTTATCTTTGATGTGTCACTTGAAATTATACAAACCCTATCTTGTTTGCTTGCTGGCCATCACATTGTTGGCCGTTTCCGGCTGTCAACCGGGCAGGGACCGCTATGCCCCGTTCATTACTACCCCGCAGGTTTACCCCCCCGACATTCCTGACGAGATCGGCAGCGTCAACGAGATTCTGGGCTATTCCCTCCGGAACCGCCCGATTGAGATGGTCACACTCGGCAGCGGGCCGGACACGGTGCTGATTATCGCCAGCATCCACGGCAACGAGGACGCCGGCACACCGCTGGTGTACAAACTCATCGACCGGCTCAGGGAACAGCCGACGCTGCTGGACGGCCGCACCGTGTGGATCATGCCGGTCGCCAACCCCGACGGCCGCGCCCTGCGCACACGCGGCAACGCCGCCGGCATCGACCTGAACCGCAACTTCCCGGCCGAAAACCGTATCAACAACGCCGTCAACGGGTTTGCCGGCCTGACCGAGCCGGAATCGGCGATTCTGTACGACCTGATTCTGGCCCGCCGCCCCGCGCGGATCGTCACAATCCATCAGCCGCTGTATTGCCTCGATTATGACGGCCCCGGCGAGCAACTGGCGCGCGCCATGGCGGTTGACTGCCCCCTGCCGGTCAAGAAACTCGGCTCCCGCCCCGGCTCGCTCGGCTCATTCGCCGGAACCGAACAAAACATCCCCATCATCACCATGGAACTGGCCAAAGAAGACTCCCAATTAACCCCCGACCAACTCTGGACCCTCTACGGCCGCGCCATCCTGGCCGCCGTCAAGGGAGCAAATTCAGCCACTAATTAACACGAATCCCCACACATCGGGACAAATATTTTAAAATTTCGGGATTTTGGCATCAAATTTTCGGGGGGTTCATTCGCTTTATATTATAGCAGGTCAGCTTTCAGACCTCAGACCTCAGGTATTTTAAAATATATGTTGGATTTCGATAGAAAATGGATATAATTCGACGCGAGGCAGACACCTCAGGGTTACGTGAGATCAAGTATATAGTAATGTAGGAATATATAGGTATACAAGGTGGATCCGAAGGAAAAAGGAGTTTGGAGTTCTTAGTTCGTAGTTTTGAATGAAATTGGAAAGAGGAAAATATTCTAACCTACAAAACTGAATTTCCCTATGAAAGGTGCAAGCAGAAATGATAAATGATTTAATTATGACGGGCATTACTATTTTAGTTGGTGCCGTTTCGGTTATTGTTACGCTTCTTTTATCAAATCGAACCCGACTCAGACAACACCAGACTCGAAATTTGATACAGGAAATCACCGGGTTGTTTGCAGCTTCACAGAAAGTCGGCATTGTCACAGCTTATGAGAATCGAGAGATGGCTCTCTTAAAGTCGAATGGACAATCCGATGGGGCAATTACGCAGGAGTACCATCAAAGTTTTGTTTCCCGCCTTGAAACGGAACGTAAAATGATTGTCGTTGGATCATCCCTGCTGGGGCTTCGCATGTATGTAAATCATCTGCCGGAAATTATTGCGGGAAGAATTTTAGCTCATTTAGAGACTAAATTCATTATGACGCATCCCTGTTTTTCTGGATTCCGTGAAAGCCAGGAGGAGCGGAGTTCAGGTCAGATTGCCAAAGAAATTGACAATATGGTTAGTACTTTAATGGGCTTTGGTCTGAAACTGGAGAAATCACTTCGGTTTTATAAAGGGACACCGACTTGTTTTGCTGTGATTACTTCGGAGGCAATGCTTTTAAATCCTTATCCTTATCAGATTGAAGCATTTCAGTCATTCTGCATTGAAGTACGTCGGCTGCCGCAGAACATTACAAAAATGATGCAAAGCAAAGGTCAAGAGCTATGTATTCCTCCTCAAATAGACCCCAAGTACCGCAAGGATTTTGAACAATTAATGAACTCTCCTGAAGAAGCTGCATACGACTACAGACTTAATGTGGGCCCAGACATTTATGGGCAGTTTTACTGGTATCACTATCTTCTTCCTTGGTTTAGCCGGGAAATCGTGACCTACGATGAATATTGTGAGCACTGTGTAAACTGTCCGTGTTTGGAGAACGGATTCTCAGAGAGTATATGCAAATTGCATCAAAACGAAAAGGAGATGATTGAAAAAAAGTAGCTTGAAATCAGAGCCGCGCCAGTGATGGCTTGTCCTGCCGGCCGGTCCTTCGTAGTTTTAACGAAGAAGGAAGTTCGGAGAACGAAGGGGGAAGGGGGTATAACACCGAAGGCGTTTAATAATTGGCCACCAGACTTCGCATAAAGCTACGTCACGGCAGGCAAATTAACACGAATTTTCACAAATATTGCTTGTTTTTGGGGGATATTTGGATTTGGGGGGTGTTGGAGAAAAATTGGGGGGGTTTTTGTTGGAAATGGAGGTGGAACAGGTATAATTTAAGTCCAAGTATATTAGTTACTGTCCAACA
>JAOUFG010000176.1 GCA_029858345.1 Phycisphaerae bacterium | reverse complement strand
GGGCCAGACGCTGTATCAAACGAAAAAGCAAACGCAGAGAGCTTGCTCGGTTTTATCATTACAAGCGACATAAGCTATTGGCTCCACTAAGGGTTAAAGAACGAAAATGAAATTGGACAGTAAAAATTAATCAATACACTCTTTATTCAAGGCGGCATTCCGATGATCCTTATCGCTGCCGCCTCCTTCACTGCATGGGCTCTTGTTGCGATTATGTGGCTTACCACCCGAACCATGCTCGCCGACATTCGGCAGCAATCCGCCATTCCGCGGGTCAATGCCGAACTCGAAAAACTCCACATCTCCCTGTCGACCATTAAAACGATCACCACGATTCTGCCGCTTCTGGGGCTTCTCGGAACCGTTTTTGGGATGCTTGAGACCTTCGCGACCATTCAGCATCATGGCACGGGCCGGCCCGAACTTTTCGCCTGCGGCATCCGTCAGGCGCTGCTAACGACACAAGCTGGCCTTTGTACGGCACTGCCCCTGCTCTTTTCGCACCATATCCTTCGCTCCCGACTCCGCACCATAACAAGCCGCATCCAGCTCATTATGCACGTAACAAAGTCATCGGACAAATCCTCCCCCAAACCGGAAAGTCAATAATGTTTCAGTCCATACGAACAGCAAAACGACAAAAAGAACCGCCTCAGATCAGCATCACCCCGCTGATCGACATGGTGTTCATATTGCTGATCTTCTTTATCGTCACGGCCTCCTTCGTCTCCGACACAGGACTGAACGTCAAACGGCCCCGCGCCGGCTCCGCCCAACCGCTTGCAGCCCGGTCTATAAAAATCGCCATCGACGCCAAAGGTCAGATCTTCCTTTCAGGTCAAAGACTCTCCCTGCTGTCATTGCGTCCCCTGATCAAAGCCAGGCTCATCGCAAGCCCTGATATCCCCGCCGTCATCATCGCGGATAAGTCTACTCCTGCCGATATCATTGTAAAAGTAATGGATGAACTCCGACTCAGCGGGATCCAAAAAATCGCACTTGCAGCCGAAAAGATATAATGCTCTTTAAAAACACCACGTACGAATGACATACAGACCGCAAGAAATCAGAATACGCAAAAAGCAATGCCGCTTCAAAATGGCCGGCCTTTTTATCCTTCTCGCCGCCGTTGTGAACCTGCTGCTGTTCTACGCTCTAAGCTGGATCAACAAGTTGCCTCGCCGTCTTCCGGCCCTGCCGCAATATACCGTCATCGAAGTCCTGCCCCCTCAGCCGCAGGCAGACACCGAGACCATTCAGCCGGACATCCCGCAAAGCTTTGCAGAGGTCCGCCTTGACAAACCTCAACTCCAGCCTATGCAGGCCGCTCTTTTTCCGACGCCTGATTTCCAGCCACGTCTTCAGTTCTGGCAGCCGCAATCCCTCTCGGGTATCCCCGATATTGAGGCTGTTTCCGTTACTGTCGCCGCAACCAACTCAGGGCCGCATTCTGCAGGGTCCAATAACGGTGTCTACAGTCTTGCACAGGTCGATCAGCCACCCCAAAAAATGAAAACGCCGCCACCGGCATACCCCTACTGGGCAAGACGTTCGGACGCGCAGGGTTCGGTTGAGCTGCGATTTCTCGTAAGCAAACAGGGGACCGTCGGCCGTATTGAAATAATCCGATCGACCGGCAATCAACGGTTTATTAACACCGCAACCAAAACCGTAAAAAAATGGCTCTTCAAGCCCACCACATTTAACGGCAGGGCCGTCAATGTCTGGTGCAATCAAATAATTCAGTTCAAGATGGATGATTGGAGAAATCCATGAATACAAAAATGCCCTTCCGGCTGGCCCTATTGTTCTTACTGACCGCGGTAAACCTTGCTTTTACCAGTCAAACAACCAAACTCGCCGAAAAGGCCCTGGAGGCCGGTGACTATGCAAAGGCGGTTGAACTCTACACCCGGCTGATCGAGGAGAAACCTTCTGACCGGTTTTACCTTTCGCTTGGTCACGCTTATTACAAACTTCAGGAGTTTCAACGTGCTATCCAGGCTTACAGCGCCGCAATCGACCTCCAGAAAGACTCCCCAGAAGGCCACTCCTTCCGGTGTCTTGCCAGCGCACAATACTCCCGGCAACTCTACACCGATGCCATGCTCAGCTACCACCGGGCTTTTGTCATCGAACCGGTTCCCTCGGATAACCTCTGGATAGCCCGCTGCTTTGCCAACGTCAACCAGTGGGCGCAAGCCCGCGCCGCCGTCCTCAAATACCTTGACCATTCTCCACTTGACACCGCCGGTCTCGAACTCCTGGCCCACATCCACCTCAACACCTCGAATGCTGATGAAGCCGTCACCATACTTCGCCAGATCGTCGACTCCAATCCCACCAGCCGACATTACCTCATCGGCCTGGCAAATGCACAAACGGTTACCAACAGATTTGATGAAGCCATCGATACACTGGAATATACTCTTCGTACCATTGCTCCTGATGACCTTGCCGCCATACAAATGCTCGCTGACCTCTATATGAGTCAGGAAATGTTTGCACAGGCAACAAACGTTTATCGTCTGGTTACCACCCTGAAATCCACTCCCTCACAGGAGGATTACTACCGCCTTGGATACGCCGCCATGAGGTCGAATCAGGCCGTTACAGCACAGAATGCTTTTCTTGCAGCAATTAAGCTCTCGCCCAACCACTACGACTCACATCTGTGTCTGGCTCAGATTGCATTACAGCAGTTTCAGTTTGACAAAGCGCATCAACACTACCTCTCGGCAGTTTCAGCAAATCCGACATCGCCGGAACCTCATGGCTTTATCGCCGATTTTCAAATGCGCCAAAAAAACTACACTCTCGCCGCTCAATACTATGCAAAGGCCCTTTCGCTGGACCGGAATCAGCCTGAGTCCTATTACAATTGCGTATTGGCCCTTCTGAAAACAGATCAATATACACGTGCCCGCGATACCCTCAAGAAAGCCCTTGCTGAATATCCCGACCACCCCGGCCTGAACAATCTCCTTGATCAGTTGGTAGCACTTTAGCAACGGTGAGTTTTCGGCAATGCTGAAAAAAAATATTTTGAGGTGCCAATGCTTTGCAACCGGTCGTTGTAGTTCCAGGGCATCCAGTCCGCCGGGGATGCCATTGCGGTATTGATGTGTTTTTGCAAC
>JAOUFG010000082.1 GCA_029858345.1 Phycisphaerae bacterium | reverse complement strand
GAATTTCTTGTTTTCGTATTTCAAATCGTCGCTCCATGACTTTTCCTTTCCATGGGGACTATTCCCCTGGAAAGTTATTCGTATAAATGACTTACAAAACTTTAATTATGTTGGACAGTAAAACTACTTTGACGGCGAAGTTCGAAGAGTAAAGGGGCAATCTGGCAGTTTCACGATAATTCCAAGGCCATGTTTTTTTATCTTGACATGATTTAACTTCTTTTCTTATACTAATACCATGAGCCCAACCGTGTTTCGTATAGGAAGTTACCGATTTTACTTCTTCTCGCGTGAAGAAGAACGGGTTCATGTGCATGTGATTTCGCCGGATGGTGAGGCGAAATTCTGGCTTGAGCCAACCGTCTCATTGGCTGCTTATACAGGATTGACAAAAAGGCAACTGATTCGGTTGCAAAAACTGACAGAGGAACGAAAAAATGAAATCATCAACGCATGGAAAGAACATTTCCAAGCCGGAGATCACTAATATCTCTGAGCACGGTTTTTGGATTTTTATAGAATCCACGGAATATTTTCTGCCTTTTGAGCGGTTTCCATGGTTTAAGCAGGCCTCTGTCGGCCAAATCACAAATGTTCAGCTTATGCACAAAGCTCATTTGTACTGGCCGGACCTCGACGTCGATCTGTCGTTGGCCATCATCCAATCCCCGGAGAAATACAAACTGGTTTCAAAATAAAACAGATTTGCTATTCGATTTCATCAAGAAAAGGTTTCATTTCTTTTATTTCTCTGGCAATGGCAGATTGTACACTTTCGATTGAAGATATTATATTCGGGATGTTTTTTTCAAATATCGCTGGTGATAAACCTTTGAATTGCATTGGGTAAACGTAGCCACTTTTTCCTTCCCACCGAATTAGCTTGGGATTTCTTAATTCAACGTCAGTGTGTGCAAAGACTTTATCCCTATAATGAATCATTTCTTGATGAATTTGTTTAAGATTGTTTGGAATGAACTTTTTACTTAATCTATATTTCCTATACACACCTCTGCATTCTTTAAATGGGCGGCAGTAAGAAAGAATTGTGCATTGTATCAAAGCATTGGTTATTTTCTTTTCTGTATTTTCGTCAATCGCTTTAAGAAAACTTTTGGAAAGAATTAAGTCTCCTTCTGCAAGTTGATAAAAACAGTATTTCTCGACAATTTCTTCGGGTTTCACGAAATTTCCTTCATCAAAGCGTCGAGCAGTTGGTCTTCTTCGACGACGGCGATTTTTTTGCCTTGTTTGTAGAGGTAGCCCTTGCCCGCTCCGGCGCAGATGGCGAGGTCAGCGTCGGCGGCTTCGCCGGGGCCATTGACGACACAGCCCATGACGGCGACGCGAATGGGTTTGGTGATTCCTTCCAGACGTTTTCTTACCTTTTTCGCCAACGCCACCACATTGACCTGGCAGCGGCCGCAGGTGGGGCAGACGATCAGTTCGGGGCCTTTGTGCGGGGTAAGTCCCAGCGAGTGCAGGATTTGTTTGCCGATGCGAATTTCCTCGACGGGGTCACCGGCTACACTGACGCGGATCGTATCGCCGATGCCTTCGGCCAGCAGGGTGCCGATGGCGACCGAAGAAGGAACGAGCGCATCTTCCGGCAGGCCCGCATGGGTCAGGCCGATATGGATGGGGTAGTCAAAGTTTTCGGCGATGGCCCGGTTGACTTCAATCGTGCGGACGGTATCAGCGCTTTTGGCGCTGAGGACAAGATTGTCAAATCCCGCCTTCTCAAACAGCCGCACGTACGACCGCATTTCCTTGAGCATCAGGGCGGTGCGTTTGGCAGGTGCGACATCGCTTTTTAAGTCGCGGATGCTGGCCTCGTTGACGCCGACACGAATCGCGATCTTGTGGGCCTTTGCGCAATCAATGATCCGGCGGATATCGTTTTTGTCTTTGACATTACCGGGATTCAGGCGGATTTTCACGGCTCCGGCCTCGATGGCTTCGATCGCACGGGTTGCGGAAAAGTGTACATCTGCAACCACCGGCATCGGTGACTTGGCGACGATCTTTGCCAGCGCGGCGGTATCGGCCTGGGTCGGCACGGCAATGCGGACGAGGTCGCAGCCGCACTTTTCAAGTTGCCGAATCTGCCGCAAACAGGCGGCGACATCCGTGGTGAAAACCTTGGTCATGGTCTGGACCGCAATCGGATATTGATGCCCCAGTTTGATGGGGCCGACAGCAGCCGTTTTTGTTTTTCGTCGTTTAAGCATTGTATTTTTTCCTGTTAAAGGATCAGTCGTTTTTTCAGCCGCCGGACAGCAAAGTATCCAACCACGAGAATGAAGACAACAATATAAGTGACATCCCACACATTTGTCAGCAGGGTGGAATCATCGCCGCAGATCGACCGCATCAGCCGCACCGAATGGGTCAGCGGAACAATCTCGGCGATGGGCTGAATATTTTTCGGCAGCCGGTCGATTTCAAAGACCACACCGGAAAAAAAGAACATCGGCGAGATCAGCCCGGTCATGAAAAAATTGAAATGGTTGATCGTCTTCACGAACGATGTCACCAAAAGGCCCAGTGATGCGAACATCATCCCATTGACAAATCCGATTAGCGGGGCGCTCAGTGCCTGCGGCAGGGGGACAATCACGTTGCCGAATATCGAGACGACACACATGACCGTCAGCACGGCAAACGAAAAGAAAAATCCCTTGGACCCCGCCCAGAAAATCTCGCCGATAATCAAATCGTTGGCGGTGATCGGCGCCGCGAGCATCCCGTCATAAACCTTTTGAAATTCCAGACGAATGAACGTGCCGAACGTGCACTCGAACGAAGCGGTCCACATTGATGCCGTCACCAGCAGGCCGATGGCCAGAAATTCGAGATAGGTTCGCCCGCCGATATCTTCAGTGATGTACTGGCCCAATCCCAGCCCGATGCCCGCCAGAAAAATCAGCGGTTCCAGAAACGGCGGAAACCCGTTACTGACAATATGCTGCGTATAGACGCGCATGTGCCGGTACCACACGCTGAAAAGGCGATGGCCCAAAGGCGGATACAGGAGAGGGTCATTGCTTTTCATTGAGCGTCCTTCCCGTTGTTTTCAGAAAAACATCTTCCAGGTTGGATTGCCGCAGATAATACTGACCCGCCGGCAGATGGTCGGCAACTGATTTCAGGGCCTCGATCTCGTTTGAATAAAAGCGGATCGTTTGCCCCGACGGGTCGATCCGGACATTGTCCGACAGCCGGCTTCGCAATGTTTCCGTGTTTGCTTCATGCTCTGTCAACTCCAGTACGTACTGTTCGATGTGTTCGGCCAGCAGTTGTTTGGGCGGCCCTTGCAGTATTTTTTTGCCCTGATGCAGAATCAGGATCGTATCGCACAAAGCAAACGCTTCTTCCATGTAATGCGTGGTCAGCAGCAGGGTGGTTCCCTGTCGTTTGAGTTGTCGCAGTTTGTCCCAGATGACATGCCGCACCTGCGGGTCCAGGCCGGTTGTCGGCTCGTCCAGGATCAGCAGGCGGGGTTGGTTCAGCAGGGCCCGCGCGATGACCAGCCGTCGTTTCATCCCCCCGGAGAGATTGCGGATCAGCTCATTTCGCTTTTCGGCCAGTTCCAGAAAGTCCAGTAACTCTTCGACCCGCTGCCGTGCCTTTGTCGGCGGCATGTTGTAAAACCGGGCAAACAGCAGCAGGTTCTGGAGAACATTCAATTCTTCATCCAGGTTGTCCTCCTGCGGCACGACGCCGGAGAGGTATTTGATTTGCAGTTCCTGATGCGCCGGGTCGTAGCCAAAGACGCTGATGCGGCTTTCGTGGCCCCTGTCACGAAGGGCCCGTGCGTACAACATCTTCATCATCGTGGTCTTTCCGGCTCCGTTGGGTCCGAGAAAGCCGAAACAGGATCTTTCAGGAACCTCGAAAGACAAACCATAAACCGCACGGAGCGTGCCGAATGTTTTGCTGACGTTTTGTACTTGGATTACAGAAGAGTTTGTCATATTGATAGCGGTGAGAACCACGAATGAACATGAATATACACTAATTTATCAACCGCGGATTACGCGGATTTCCACGGATTATTTGAAATATATATTTAAAAAGCTTCATGCTCTTCATAGTTAAAATATCAACCATATCGTTTGCGTCATTTGCGCCCTTTGCGTCGCTTGCGTTAAAAAACCGGCGACAATTTGTGGTCTTTGTCAACTTAATTTATTGGATACGTCCCGGATTAGTCCCTGCAGGATCCCGAAAGGCAGGTCTGCCAACTCCGGTTCGGGCTGTTCGGCCCGAGCCATTGAAGCCATGATGCGAAGAGCCGGCTTTTTATTCTTTTTTAGCAGTGAAAAAGTGTATTCCGCTGCTCCCAGTTCCCCGTCAGCCATCTGTCGCAAATAGAGGATGCATTGTTTGATGATTTCTTTTTCACTGGCCGTCCGGCTGCCGCTGGCCGAGTCGGAATCCTCATCCGGCAAGGAGCTTTGCGTAAGAATCTCTTTCGTCAGATTTTTTGTCTCCCGCATGAGTCTTTCCATCTGGGTTTCTTCGCTTTCATCCAGCGGGACGAGTCGCAATTCCGGTTCATCGTCGGGTTTGGGGAGCGGAATGTAATTTCGGTGCTTGCAGTGCGGGCAGTGCCCCCACTTGCCGCCGGCTGCATCCGGGGCCTTGATCTTTTTCTTGCATGATTCGCAATGCAAACTGATCGACATGACTGTCCCCTTTCTCTTATACTTATCACGATTGAAAAATCCCGTTTCTCGCGGCCATGGTGGTCTGCGACCGTCAGTTAAGACTTTGCTCGCGGGAACTTACTACCCTCAAGGGTATAATTTTTCTCTGCGCTGTACTCGGCACACACATCCGTGGTGATCCCGCCGCGAGGCGTAAATTGCGAGGTCACGCGCATCCATCGCGGTTTGCACGCGGCCGTCAGATCATCCAGGATTTCATTGGTCAGGAATTCATAAAAAATGCCTTTATTGCGAAAACTCTGCATATAATATTTCAAACTTTTCAGTTCAATGCATAACCCATCAGGGATATATTCAATCAGGATCGTCCCGAAATCCGGATGACCGGTCTTCGGGCAGACGCTGGTAAACTCCGGGCAGCGGATCGTGATGGTATAATCCCGTTCCGGCCGCGGGTTGTCAAACAATTCCAGTTGTGGTTTTTCGCTCATCGGTTGCTCTTTTTTCAAAAATTGTTATACTGTTTCCCAATGTCATGCCGGGCTTGACCCGGCATCCAGGGCGAGAATACAGTGCCAAACGGTAACATACGTGTGACGCAAAGACCATCCCGGTATGGACCGTCTGGACCCCGGATCAAGTCCGGGGTGACATCTCTGAGACACTTTTTTAATTGTAACCAATTACAGAATATTTGCAAGGAATCAAATGAAACCTTTGCCAAAGAAAGCTGTTGTATTGCTTAGCGGGGGTCTGGACTCAGCGACCACCCTTGCCATTGCGAAAAAAAGCGGTTTTGCCTGTTATGCGATGACGTTTCGCTATGGCCAGCGGCATGCCCACGAAATTACCTGTGCCTGCCGGGTGGCATTGTCGATGGGTGTGGTCGAACACCACATTGTCGATATTGATCTGGCGGCCATCGGGGGGTCGGCACTCACGGACAGCGAACTGGAGGTGCCCAAGGACCGTCAGGACATGGGCGGGGATATCCCGATTACGTATGTTCCGGCCCGAAATACGGTTTTTTTAAGCTATGCGCTGGCTTGGGCGGAGGTACTTGGGGCGTGGGATATTTTCATCGGCGTCAATGCCACGGATTACAGCGGCTATCCCGATTGCCGGCCGGAATATATCGCCGCCTTTGAAAATATGGCCAATCTGGCGACTGCCGCGGCGGTGGAGGGTAAAGGGCGGTACACGATTCACGTGCCCATCATTGAAATGACCAAGGCACAGATCATCCAGACCGGCACCCAGATCGGTGTGGACTACGCCATAACCCATAGCTGTTACGACCCCGACACCGAAGGCCGTCCCTGTGGGCATTGCGATTCCTGCCGACTGCGGCTAAAAGGATTCGCCGAAGCCGGCTTGAGCGATCCGGCCCAGTACACAACCTGACCGGTCGCCAATTAAGACGTTACGTGCAGGTCCCGATGGATCGGGATATTACCTTGAAGAGGTTGTTTTTTGAAAAAGGTTGAATGATTGCGGTAGAGCATGTATAATCCCCCCAATTTGCCGGTACCTTGCCGGTATGCGATACGAAACGGATTGTGAAAAGTTAAGAAAATCAGGGATTTTGAATGCCTAAACGCAAGGATATCAAGAAGATACTGATTATTGGTTCCGGGCCGATTGTCATCGGTCAGGCGTGTGAATTTGACTATTCGGGGGCGCAGGCCTGCAAGGTTCTCCGGCAGGAGGGCTATAAGGTCATCCTGGTTAACAGTAATCCCGCGACCATTATGACCGATCCGGAAATGGCGGACCGGACGTATATCGAGCCGATTACGCCGGAAGTCGTCGAAAAAATCATCGCCAAAGAACGCCCCGACAGCATCCTGCCCACACTCGGCGGCCAGACGGGACTCAATACCGCCGTAGCATTGGCCGAAAGCGGCGTGCTCAAAAAGTACAAAGTGCGGCTGCTGGGGGCCAATCTCCGGTCGATCAAACGGGCCGAAGAACGCGACCGCTTCAAGAAAATTATTCAGGATATCGGGCTGGAGGTTCCCAAAAGCGGCTATGCTCACAACTGGAAGGAAGCCCAGCAGATTTTGGAACACGTCGGGTTCCCGGCAATCATCCGGCCGTCTTATACACTGGGCGGCATGGGCGGCAATGTTGCCTATAACAAAGAAGAATATGAGAAATTCGTTCATTGGGGATTAGGGCTTTCTCCCAAGACCCAGGTGCTGATTGAAGAGTCGGTGGTCGGCTGGAAGGAATTCGAACTGGAGGTCATGCGTGACCGCAAGGATAACGTGGTGATCGTCTGCTCGATTGAGAACCTCGACCCGATGGGCATTCATACCGGCGACAGCATTACCGTCGCTCCCGCGCAGACGCTGACCGACAAAGAATACCAGATCATGCGGGATGCCTCGCTCAAGATTATCCGGGCCATCGGCGTCGAGACCGGCGGGTCGAATATCCAATTCGCGGTCAATCCGAAAAACGGCAAATTGTATGTCATCGAAATGAACCCGCGTGTATCGCGAAGTTCGGCGCTGGCCTCCAAGGCCACGGGTTTTCCGATTGCCAAGATCGCCTCGCTGCTGGCGGTTGGCTATACGCTGGACGAAATCCCGAACGATATTACGAAAAAAACACCGGCCTGCTTTGAGCCGACGATTGACTATGTGGTGACGAAATGGCCGCGGTTTACGTTTGAAAAGTTTACGGCAACCCCGCCGGAACTGACGGTGCAGATGAAATCGGTCGGCGAGGCGATGGCGATTGGACGCACCTTCAAAGAATCGCTGCAGAAAGCGATTCGCTCGCTGGAGATTGACCGGTATTCGCTGGACGGACGGCATATTCAGCAGGGGCTGGACAAATACCAGCTCGAGGACAAGCTGCGGACCAACGGCTGGGACAAACTGTGGTATGTCGCCGAGGCCTATCGGCGCAAGTTTACCACGGAGCAGATTTTCCAATTGACGAATATCGATCCATGGTTCCTGGAAAACATCCGCGATATTATTCATCTGGAAGCCAAAATTAAAAAGACCCCGCTGAAGAAGATGACGCCGGCACTGCTCAGGCAGATCAAGGAATACGGCTTCAGTGATAAATATGTGGCGATGCAGTTGGGTGTGGACGAAAAGGTGTTCCGTCAGTATCGCAAAGACAAAGGGGTTTCGGCGGTTTATAAAATGGTGGACACCTGCGGCGCCGAGTTTGCCGCGGCCACGCCGTATCTGTATTCGACGTATGAAGACGAATGCGAAGCGGCCCCGACCGACCGGCAAAAGATTATGATCTTGGGCGGCGGCCCCAACCGAATCGGCCAGGGCATCGAGTTTGATTACTGCTGTGTTCACGCGGCCTTTGCACTCCGGGAAATCGGCATTGAGTCCATCATGGTCAACTGCAACCCCGAAACGGTCAGTACCGACTATGACACCTCGGATCGGCTGTACTTTGAGCCGCTGACGTTTGAAGATGTGATGTCGATTGTCGATAAGGAAAAGCCGGATGGGATGATCGTGCAGTTTGGCGGACAGACGCCGCTGAAATTGGCCAATGCCCTGTGGGATGCGGGCGTGCCGATTATCGGCACCAGCCCCAGGAGCATCAGCCGGGCCGAGGACCGCAAACTGTTCAACCAGGTGGTCAACAAGCTCAAACTCCGCCAGCCGTTCAGTGGCACGGCACGCAACTACGAAGAAACCCTCAAGATTGCGAAGAAACTGGGCTATCCGCTGCTGATTCGCCCGTCGTTTGTATTAGGCGGCCGGGCGATGGATATTGTATATGATGAAACGGCACTGAAAGAATGCGTCGAAGAAGCGATTGAAGTCTCGGGCGAGCACCCGATTTTGATTGATAAGTTTCTTGACGACGCGACGGAACTGGATGTCGATGCGATTTGCGATGGGCATACGGTCGTCATCGGCGGAATTATGGAGCACATCGAAGAAGCCGGTGTCCATTCCGGCGATAGTGCGTGCAGTCTGCCGCCGATGTCCCTGCCGCCGAAGGTGATCAAGGAAATTAAGCGGCAAACAAAACGGCTGGCCAAAGAACTGGATGTGCTGGGATTGATTAACATTCAGTTTGCCGTCAAAGACGAGGATATCTATATTCTCGAAGTCAACCCGCGCGCCTCGCGAACGATTCCGTTTGTCAGTAAAGCCATCGGTGTGCCGCTGGCCAAATTGGCCGCCAAGATTATGGCCGGAAAGACCCTCAAAGAGCTTGGCTTTACCAAAGAAATCGAGCCGGCCCATTATGCGGTCAAGGAAGCGGTTTTCCCCTTCCTGAAGTTTTCCGGGGCCGATGTCATTTTAGGTCCGGAGATGCTGTCTACCGGCGAGGTCATGGGCCTCAGCGATGACTTCGGCATGGCGTATGCCAAGAGCCAGATTGCTGCCGGCACCGAACTGCCGATGAAAGGAACGGCTTTTCTCAGCGTCAAAAATCAGGACAAGGGTCGTGCTGTCGAGGTCGGCCGGAAGCTTCACGAACTGGGATTCAAGATTTTGGCCACGAAAGGCACCTGCATCAAACTGATTGAAAACAACGTGCCTTCGGAATTTGTCCGCAAAGTCATTGAAGGTCGCCCGAACGTTGTGGATTTGATTATCGACGGGAAAATCGACCTGATTATTAACACGACGGTTGGCGAACAGTCCATTAAGGATTCATTTACCATTCGCCGAAACGCCCTGGATAAGCAGGTTCCGTACGCCACGACCATTCGCGGCGCCGCGGCGATGGCTCAGGCGATTGAAACATTGCAGAAGCGAAAAATGGCCGTCAAGGCCATCCAATTGTATTATAAATAAGAAATACGGGATATACGAACCTGAGAATACACAATTGGGTTTACGATTTTGTGTATGGCAGGGAATAGAGATTTAATTGCGGCCTGAAAGGCCAGTGTAATATAGCCCAGGGCAACGCCCTGGGTAAAGAGATGCCCATAAACATAAACGCCCTGAAAGGGCAATATAGAAAGGCGTCAATTATGTTGCCCCTTCAGGGCAAAAGTTGATGTGTGATTTCTAAACCCAGGGCGTTGCCCTGGGCTAAAGTGTGTTGCACCTTCGGTGCGGGAAATCTGAAAAATTGCAAACGGTTCATGAAACCATAAGAAGATACTAAGGATGAAAATGAAAGCCATTTTACTGCTTGAAGACGGAACGGTATTCAAAGGCAAATCATGCGGCGCCGAAGGTGTCCGGTGCGGCGAGGTGGTCTTCAATACGTCCATGACCGGGTACCAGGAAATCCTGACCGACCCGTCGTATCATGAGCAGATCATCACGATGACCTATCCGATGATCGGAAACTACGGCACGAATGATCTGGACTGGGAGTCCCGCAAGCTGTTTTGCGCAGGGCTGATCGTCAAGGAAAATTGTCCCTGTCCCAGCAACTTCCGAAATCAGGATTCGCTGAGCGACTACCTGAAAGAAAACGGCGTCGTGGGCCTGGAGGGCATTGACACTCGAAAGCTCGTCAAACACATTCGCGAGCAGGGGGCCATGAAGGGGATCATTTCCTCGACCGAGCAGCGCATCGGCGTCCTGAAGAAAATGCTGGATGAATACCCCGGTCTGGTGGGCCGGGATATTGTCAAAAACGTGACCGCCAAACGGGGCTATAAATGGAAAAAGGGCGTGGTCGATGTCATCAGGGACGAAGAATGTCTGCCAAAGCCCCACTATAAAGTGGTTGCCTACGATTTCGGGATCAAGCAGAACATCCTGCGGCTGCTGCGGTCGCACGGCTGCGAGGTCGAGGTTGTTCCGGCGAAGACGTCTGCCGACAAAGTGCTTGCCAAAAAGCCCGACGGGGTGTTCCTGAGCAACGGCCCCGGCGACCCGGCCCCGGTGACCTATGCGGCCGAGAACGTCAAAAAGCTGCTGGGCAAGGTGCCGATCTTCGGGATTTGCCTGGGACACCAGATATTAACATTGGCGATGGGCGGCAAAACCTACAAGCTCAAATTCGGCCATCGCGGGGCCAACCACCCCGTCAAAAACATCGATACCGGCAAAATCGAAATTACCAGCCAGAATCATGGTTTCTGTGCCGATTCGGATTCACTGAAAGGGTTGGATGTCGAGATGACGCATCTGAATCTTAACGACAATACCTGTGAGGGGATCCGTTCGAAAAAGCTGAAGGCCTTTTCTGTCCAGTATCATCCCGAGGCCTCGCCGGGACCGCACGATTCGCAGTACCTGTTTGACCAGTTCGTCGAGTGGATGAAGAAGTAGGATCATTGTGGCACGGGCATCCCTGCCCGTGATTCATGGCCGGAACGGCCGGACCCTGAAAACCGGCCGGTTTTATGTGTAAGTTTCTATATAAAAAGAGGTTACATCTTTTCTGGGGATGCATTGAAAAACCTCGCCCGGATGGGCGAATCCTTCCCGCCGTGCACGCGCCCGTCGCGGCAGGAACGACGAACTATACTGATCACGATTGTAAATTCCCCTTTCTGCGCGGCGGAGTTTATCCCGGACTTGATCCGGGATCACCCGCGACCGTCAGTTACGACTATGCTCGCGGGAATTTACTACCCTGAAGGGTATAAAAACTAAGAACGATTAACTCTCAAACGGACCTTCGGTCAGTTTGAGTAAATAAATTCACACAAAATAGTGAGATTTGCAGAGATTTCACTTGACTTCTACAATTCCTTACTGTATCTTAATTGATTCTAAATTTTTGAATAAGGATAGTTTGACCCGCCTGGACGTTATAACTCCACGATTGAATATCTTTGGGGTGATTGTTTAAACGGTCGCAGGCCAAGCTTTTAATGACGAACGATGAACTACGAACTATGAACTAAAAACGACGAACGACGAACTAAAAACTAAGAACTGAAAAAATGGAAAAGATTACAAAAATCAGAAATATCGGAATATCCGCTCATATTGACTCTGGCAAGACAACTCTGAGCGAGCGGATACTCTATTATGCCGGCCGCATCCACCGCATGCAGGAGGTCCGCGGCGAAGGTAGCGGTGCGACCATGGATTTCATGGAACTGGAAAAGGAACGGGGTATCACGATCACTTCGGCCGCCACGCAGGTGGACTGGAACGATAAATGCATCAACCTGATCGACACCCCCGGCCACGTGGACTTCACGGTCGAGGTCGAACGGTCACTGCGTGTGCTCGACGGCGCGGTCATGGTCCTGTGCTCGGTTGGCGGCGTGCAGAGTCAGTCGTTTACGGTTGATCAGCAGATGAAGCGTTACCGTGTGCCGCGAATCGCGTTCATTAATAAGATGGACCGCACCGGTGCTGATCCGGAAAGCGTCTGCCGCGATATGCGTGAAAAGCTGGGGCTCAATGTTGTTCCACTGCAAATCCACATGGGTGAAGGCGAAACCTTCCAGGGCGTGATCGATTTGGTGACGATGGAATCGGTGACGTTTGAAGGCGACAACGGCGAAAAAATTGTTCGCGCTCCGATCTTTTCCGACTATACCGAGGTGGCCCAGGCCGCCCGTCATGAGATGCTCGAGGCCCTGAGCATGTTTAACGACACAATGATGGAAATGCTGCTGGATGATCAGAAAATCCCGCAGCAGATGATCCGTGACACAATTCGTGAGGCAACGATCAATCGTGACATCGTGCCGCTGATGATGGGCACGGCGTTCAAGAACAAGGGCGTTCAATTGCTGATGGATGCGGTGTGCCAATACCTGCCCAGTCCGCTGGATCGCAGCGCGTTTGCCCGTGACCACGACAATGACGGGGCCGAAACCCCGCTGGCCAGTGATCCGGACGCACCGACCGTGGCGATGGCATTTAAGATTACCGATGAGTCATTCGGCCAGTTGACCTATACCCGCGTGTACCAGGGCCGCATCGAAAAGGGCCAGCACTACCGCAACGCCCGCACCAATAAAAAACAGCGTATCGGCCGCATCGTCCGGATGCACGCCAATGACCGCGAAGACATTAACGACGCCGGCCCCGGCGATATTGTCGCGCTGGTAGGCGTTGATTGTGCCAGCGGCGATACCTTCTGCGGTGATGGCATCAACTACTCGCTTGAAAGCATCTTCGTGGCCGACCCGGTCATCAGCTTGTCGGTCACACCGGCCACCTCTGCCGACCAGGACCGCATGGCCAAGGCGCTCAGCCGGTTCATGAAAGAGGACCCGACGTTCCGTGTCTCCAGCGACCCCGAAACCGGCCAGACGATCATCGCCGGCATGGGCGAGCTGCACCTGGATGTGTATGTCGAGCGCATGCGTCGCGAGTTCAAGGCCCAGGTCGTCGTCGGCCAGCCGAACGTCAGCTATCGGGAGGCCCCGACAGCCGAGGTCGAGTATAACTACAAGCACAAAAAGCAGACCGGCGGCTCCGGCCAGTACGCCCATGTGGTGGGGCGGATGATTCCGCTGGGTGCCGATGCCGAAGCGACGTATGAGTTCGAGGACAATATCGTCAGCGGGCGCATCCCCGGCGAGTATATCCCTGCGGTGAACAAGGGCTTCATCGAGGCCATGAAGAAAGGCCCCGTGGCCGGTTATGAGATCGTCAACGTCAAGATGGCCCTCGACGACGGGTCGTTCCACGCGGTGGACTCGTCCGAGATGGCGTTCCGCATTTGTGCGCGGGATGCGTTTCATGAGGCCTTCCGCAAGACCAAACCCTGCCTGCTGGAGCCGATTATGAAGGTCGAGATTGAGATGCCCGCCGAGTATCAGGGCCCGGTTGTCGGTGACCTGAACAGCCGTCGCGGGATGATTATGTCCACCGAGAACCGGGGCAGCATCACGGTCGTCCGGGCCGATGTGCCGCTGGCGAGCATGTTCGGCTATGCCACCGTGG
>JAOUFG010000081.1 GCA_029858345.1 Phycisphaerae bacterium | reverse complement strand
AACCGAAACCGAGTTGGTTGTAACGATTGCCAAAGCATTGGAACAAGTCACAGCAAGTGACTGTCTCGGCTGGTTCAAGTCCTGTGGTTATGCGGCATAGATATATGAAAAATTCAATTGCTATAATGCCCGCTCCATGACTGTCGCGGCTCTGATTTCATTGGCGAAGCAGGATGCTTCGCCCACATTATCCCTGCAGGGCGACGGCCGAGGCGAGGGCGAAGTTGGCGGTGTGGGTGATGGACAGGGTGATTTGTTCGATACCTTTTTCGTTGGCCAGCTCTTTGACCTTACCGGAGATGGTGACGATGGGCTGGCCCAGCGGGTTGTTGACGACCTCGATATCCGTCCAGGCGATGCCGTCGCGCCAGCCGGTGCCGATCAATTTCATCACGGCCTCCTTGGCTGCGAACCGACCGGCCAGTTTCTCGATGCGGTTTTTGACCTTGTCTGCGTCAGCCAGTTCCGCAGACGTAAACACCCGCTGCGGAAACCGCTCCGGGTGCTTGTCGAGCATCTGCTCGATCCGCTCAAAATCCACCAGATCAATCCCGTGTGCGATAATCTTCATGGCTAAGACCGGCCCCATTGACGGTAGGCCTGTTCGATACAAAAGTCCTCAAAACGATCCATTTGGGCCAGATCGGTTTTCTTAAGGAGTTTTTCGACCAGTTGCTGATACTGTCGCTGGCCTTCCTGATTCCGCATCAGTTGCCCGATCAGCAGTTCGACCTCGTCCAGCGGTTTGCACCCGCCGGGCCTGAGCGTATCGAGCTTCAGCACGAATACGTGTCCGTCGATCTGGATGGGTCCGGCAATCTGTCCGGGTTGCATCTGGACCGCTTGTTCCTTCAGCGAGCGATAGGGTTCGGTCAGCGACGTGTCTTCGATCTTCATCGGTGTTACTTTACCTCCAATGGGGGCTAAGTTACCGTGATACTGCCCGGCCAGTGCGGCAAAATCGGCGCCGTTGTTCAGTTCGCTGACCAATTCGCCTGCGATGCGTTCGGCGGCGGTCTGCGGGATTTCGCCCTCGGCGACCTGTCCGGCGGCCAGCAGGTCCGGCTGGATGTCGATAACGCTGAAGCCCACGCGGCTGTCGCTGCAGATTTCCGGGATTTCATGTTTGTGCTCATTGTAGAAGTCACGAAGCTGCTGCTGCGAAAATCGCTTTTCGGTGTTGAATTTGCTGGACAGGTAGGACTGGGTCATAATCAGCTTTTTCTGAAACTCCCGAAACGACCGCCAATCCATACCTCTTTCCCGGATTTTGCTTTCGGCCAGTGCATAGTCGTTGCCGTAACTGGCGACAAAATTGGCGATTTCAGCGTCCACGGTCTTATCGAGCAGGTCGTCGATGTTTTCCGGTGCGGTTTTCCGGGCTTCCTGATAGAGCAGGATGTCGGTGACCTTGCCCCGGATGGCT
This sequence comes from Phycisphaerae bacterium, assembly GCA_029858345.1. GTDB lineage: Bacteria > Planctomycetota > Phycisphaerae > Sedimentisphaerales > Anaerohalosphaeraceae > 4572-13. The sequence continues at coordinate 12,127 of JAOUFG010000081.1, read as the reverse complement.
TCGCGGATGAAGGGCCGGGCCTGTTCCTTAAATGCCGATTCGGGCATTGTCGGGGCGGCGGGCTTGAGAATGTTTTCGGTGACCGCCAGGATTTCGTCGGAGGTGACCGTTTCGGACTGGACGCCCAGGGCCATGCTGGTGCCGGTGGGGGCGGGCAGTTCGCTCATCCGGACGGGCAGGCCGATCTGCTGCATCTGTTCTTCGGTGTATTTGCCGTATGTTTCCTTGCTGCCGCAGCCGATGCAGAACAGCGAAACCGCCACAGCGGCAACACATGAAATTGTCGCGTTTTTCACTTTTACTCGCATACAGGTTCCATAAAGTCTTGTTTTTGTTCCCATGAATGGTAAATTATACGCAAATTACACCGTTTTGAAACCCCTTTTACAAAGAAATATCGCGGGTAAGATTTCGTTGCTTATTTTGGCCGGGTTGCTAAAATTGCGGTAATGGACATTTTGACTGAAAGGAGTCGATTATGAAAAGGGCACATCTGCTTTATCTCTCGTTCCTGATTTTCTGCCTTGGCATTGGAGGTCTGTTTGCGGCAGAATCCGCGCAGACGGATACGCCCCAAGGCGTTCTCAAACTCCCGGACAATGTCAGCATTGAGCTGATTTCGCCGGAGCGCGGGATGCTGATGCTCAGCGCCAAAAACGGGCAGGTCGAGTTGCCGCAGGGGAAATACCGCTTGGAAAGCTGGACGCTGGAACGCAAAGACGAACGTGGCAGGACATGGAAACTGTCCGGCGATGTGAATACGGCCCGCGTGGTCGAGGTGGGGCCGGAACCGACAGACCTGCCCATCAAGACCGAACCGATCGTTTGCGATCTGAAGATTCATGCCGGCACAACAACCATGAATTTTACGCTGGGGCTGACAGGGCCGACCGGCGAGCGGCTGCGTGTCTCCGGCGATGCGCCGGGCATTAAACCCGATCAACTGCCGCAACCGACGTTTGTGCTGTACAATGCTGACAAGAGTTTCGAAAAGTCGCATAATTTTCAGTCTCAGTGCTGCGGCAATTACCGACTCAGCTGGACCCCGCCGACCGATGTCGCGGGCCCGTTCTTTGTGGATCTCAAAGTGGCCGGGCCGTTCAAAATCGACTTTGAGCCGGTCAATATCTCCGAGGCCCATGAAGCGAAAATCGCCGAACAGCAGGCCGCACATAAGAAACAAATGCGGCAGGTCTATCTGATTGGATTTTGTTATCTGATTATTCTGGCGGTCATTATTAGCGTACTGATAATATCCCGCAAATCGATTGCCGCGGGAATACAGGAGGGCCGAGGCAAACGGGCCATTAAACGGCTTGCATGGCTGCTGGCTTTTTTTGTTCTTTTGCTGATGCTGAATCCGCTGGTCTCCCTCATGTTTGAAGATTCCGAACCCATCGAAGCAGTTGCGGAGTCCGGTTTGATTGTAGGCCTGCTGCTGATTGGAGCATTTCTGGTGTGGGGTATTCGCAAGGTTCGTACCAAGTGGCCATTTGTGACCATCATGCTGTACGGGGTCATCTTTGTATTTTTATTGATTCCTGTTGCGATGGCCGTATTTCTGATTGTGGGTCACCCCGACACAGATGTAACGGATATCGGCATTGATGAATTTGGCGATTTTTATACTTGGCTGTTCACGTTTTCGGGAAAACTTGAGACATTTTCTACCTGGCTTGTTATTTTGGCGATACTAACCGCACAGGCGTGCTTACTGATTGTTCCGGTGCGGATCAAACACCAGCGTCCGAAGGCGCGTCGGGGTATCTGGTTTACGGCGATTGTCGCGGCGCTGCTTTACACAGTCCTGCTGTTCTTTGCGGCTTTGTCGATCATGGCGGCGGTGTGGGGCGATGAGATTTCCGAGCCGGATTTCTGGGTTCTTGTGGGCATTCTGCCCTTAAACTGGATCGGCTGGTCGATTGTTTTCTGCCTCTTCAGCCGGAACATGGAGCCGGACAGTTTCATCCGGCGATTGATGCGGTGGCTGATCGGCGGGTCAATCCTGGAACTGCTGATCGCGGTACCGAGCCATATTATCATCCGGCATCGGGATGTCTGCTGTGCGCATGGCCTGACCGCGGCGGGACTGACCACCGGCATTGCGGTGATCTTCTTCGCGTTCGGGCCGGGCTTGTATTTCCTCTATGCCGACCGCATCCGCGGCAAGCAGCCGCATCTGCCTCCGCAGGAACCGGCAGAGGGACCAGCGCCCGAAATTCCGCCGCAGGAATAACGCGTTGACAAAATGGCGTGTATTACGGTAAGATGCGTCGTCGGCATGGAATCCTGTGCCGGCGGCGTTTTTGTTTGGCAATATTGAAAAAAGAGCTTAATGGGAAGATTATGCCGATTTTTGAATATAAATGTACGAAATGCGGGGGTGTGAATGAGGTGCTGGTGCCGTCCGCCTCCGCGAAAGCGCCGGCGTGCCCGGCCTGCGGGAATAAGAAAACGGAAAAGCAGTTTTCCAGTTTCGCCGCCGTGGTCAAGGAACCCGCCCCAGCGGCATCCAAATGCCAGACCTGCCCCGGCGCCGGCGGCTGCCCCAACTTTAACGGATAGCAGCCATCATAAAAAACAGGGCAATTGAATAAGTAACAAGGGCGGAAATAGGCCACTGTCTTGGTTTTCTTGATCGGGCGTCATCGTGTGGATATCACTCAATACTCGAAACGAGATCATCATCCCAAGGCATTGTTTTGGGTATTTTTTTCGAGAGCTCAAAATTTTTTTATGCCATGGCGTAAATCGAAGTTTTTATAAGACTCTATGCAAAATGGACTTACATTGATGCAAGTGTCGCCCGCTTAACATTTCAGTTTCTGAAGTGTTAAAAATTCGAATTTTTTTGTAACAAAACTGTTCGGAAGGCGTATTATATATACAGAAAGACGAACAAAACCTGAACGTTCAAGGAAGAAACAAATGGGACCCGAATTTGAAAAGGCAATAAATGAACTGTCGCTGCGGATGCGGATGATCCGAGCAATCCAGGAAGACAACGCCCCCAGCGGCGCGCTGAGCGAACGCGAATCACTGATTTTGCAGCTCTTGGGCGAACGCGGCCAGATGACCGTCTCCCAGATCGCCGAGGCCTGGCCCAACGTCAGCGAAAGTACGATTTCTATGACGATTACAAAGCTCTGGCGAAAGCTTGGACTGGTTTCCAAGACCATCAGCCCCGAAAACCAGCGGATCACGCTGGTCGAGCTGACCGGCAAAGGCAAAAAGGAACTGGAAATCATTCTCGCCCAGCGTAATGAACGCCTCAAAGCGCTCTTTGACTCGATTCATATGACGGACGACGAAAGGCAGGTTTTGATCAGCATCTGCCAACGCGGCGTAAAGATGCTGGATCAATTTCTCAGTCCCGAAGCAAAACTATAGTGGTCGCGATTGAAATTTCCGTTGGGTTGCGGCGATGTAGGGCTGCGATCGCAAGTTACGACTTCGCCCGCGGGAATTTATTACCCTGAAGGGTATAAAAGTAAATAATGCCTCTAGCGAGGCAAACACTATAAAACTGACTCATGAGCAGTTAAGAATCCTTTGATTGAAAACACCTTTGTAGAAAAGGAAATGAAAGCTGGCGCGCTGAAAAAGGGAAAAGACCGATTTGGGCGTCAGGGAAAGGAGACTTGACATGCGTATTCAGAAACAATTTGTTCTCATGGCGGGAATTGTATTCTTAAGCTCGCTGCTGATGGTGCCTGCACTGGGCCGCGGTAGCAAGGGCGAATCCAGTTCGAAATCCGCTGGACGTTCCCAGGCAAAGTCTGCGCCCAAAGCAAGCAAACCAACTCGATCATCGACACCTTCCAAAGCGACAAGATCCGCACCGGCCCCGAAAGCGGCCCGGTCGCCGAGGGCGTCCGCTTCGTCAAGGCCGTCCGCACCGGCACCAAGAACCAATTCGTCGGCCGCTGCTTCGGCGTCTTCGAGGCGATCTGCCCGGCCATCCGCCCCTGCGCCGCGAGCAGCTGCATCGGCCCCCCGGTCCTCGAATCCTGCGCCGTCTGTTCAGAGCAGCTCATCTGCGCTTCAGCCGAACAGATCCGCGGTTTCGAGCAATGCTTCCGGCAGCAGGGCCGTCCGATCTCGACCGGTAAACAGAACGGTTGAAGTTGCCTCCAGAAGCACGCAGACCCCCTCTGCTTCGGTCCGAGCCCGGACATCTTCGACGGTTGGCGGCAGCAACAGCAGCGACAACAGCCGCACATCCCGGACAATTATCCCGCAGAATACGCCAACGACGGTCACAACGAGGATTTCTTCAACAAAATCAACCCCGGCCGCTCAACGCAAAACACCTAAAGCCGCCTCATCCGGCGTGGTCAGTAAAATCGAATTGCGTCCATCGAAACAGTCCGGAACAACACCGGCAACGCGTTCCTCAACGGTTAAATCTGATACGACATTTGATTTTCGGGGACGTGCATCAACCCGTGGAAAAACAAAAACGTCCACTCCGACTGTTGCAAAGTCCGACACTGGCCGATCACGTATGAAGATCATCGATGTTAACGCTGAGACGAAAAGCACCACCACCCGACAGGTTGATACGAAGTATCTCTCCAAGGATGCTGGCAGGGTTCGAATCGACCCGCAGACCTCGTCGGCTTCCCGGTACGTCTGGCGAAAAACCGCACCGCGGACGACCGGCGAAAGCCGCATCAGCCGCCCGGCGTCGGTTACGGTCTCTACTGAAATTGAATCCAATCCCACAAGAAGATTACGAGGCCCCGGAACCACGACAACCAGAGACGCGGATACAGCAATCGTTACCGCAAGTGATCTGGGTACCGCACGAACCCGCATACGGCGGTCCCGAGAGGCCGAACCGACGATCGTGGTAAACGGAGATAATAACGTGATTGTGCAAGGCAATGTGACGGCTTCCAATCCGCGGCCGGTGATTACAACACGCCGGCTGACCCGCGATATAAGCCATGTGCGTTACGGCTCACACTGGAAAAGCCACAGCGGCTTCTACTTTTCTTTCGCTTGGTCCAATTCCAGTTGCGGCCGTGTGGCCTATCTGCCGTATCGGTACCACCACTCCTGGTGCCATTATCCGATCGGCTACTATCCTTACTACGGCCTGTCGTATTATTACCCGGGTTATCACCGCAGGTTTATCTATGTCAGCTTGGGTGGCTACTGGCCCAGTTGGTATCGGTACCGCCGGTATTACTGGTACGGCTGTCATCCGTATTACTGGTATGGGGCAACCGTTATTAGAGAGCCGGAACAGAACGTGACCTATAACACGTACAACTATTACAACACCGATCCGCAGCCGTCCGGCTATGGACTTTCCAGTTCGCCGACACCGTATTATGATCTGGGCAAGCCGGACCCGGATAAAGTGGATGTGCCTGAATACGAAACGGCGGCCGATCTGTGCTTTGCCAATGCGGTGGAATTGTTCGAAGCGGGAAACTACGACGACGCGGTTCTTCAACTGCGTGAAGCGGTTTCCATCTCGCCGGAAGATATTGTGCTGCCGTTCACCTATGCCCAGGCCCTGTTTGCCAATGGCGATTATGCCCTTGCAGCCGGTGTTCTGCGTGAGGCGATTGCACAGATTCCCGAAGACGAACTGACGATTTATTATCCGCGCGGTCTGTACAAAGACGACGCGGTTTTGACCGAACAGATCAACCAACTGGAAGCAGCGACAGACAAGAAACCGTTTGATTCGGATTATCAACTCCTGCTGGGCTATCAGTATCTGGGACTCGGCGAACTGGATAAGGCACATCAGCCATTGACGAAAGCGGCCCAAAGTGTCGCCAACACATCGACCGCAGGCAAACTTCTGGAACTGGCGGCTAAACTCCAAGCTGAAACCCTCGAAAACGAATAGGAGAAAACAATGATGAAGCATCAAGCAGAGATAATATGCGCAGCGAGCTTGCTTTTAGGATTGGGTTCCTCTGGGACGGCATTCGAAGTCTTCCCTGTTCAGGAGCCGAGCAATTTACAGCAAAGACCGGCGGTTGACAATGGAAAGATCGTCTGGCAGCAGGACATGGGCAGCAATGGCTGGGACATTTACGGCGTTGATCTTCTGGGCCCGGATGCTCCGACGTATTTTATTGTCGATGTTTTTCAGTTTGACCAAGAGCAGCCGGCACTCTGGAATGACCGGGTGGTTTATCAGGACAACTCTTACGGCGACTGGGATGTGTATGTGTCTGATATTTCTGATGTAAACAATCCTGTCTCATATCTTATAACGCCCAATGAGCAGGATTACCTCAATGACCAGACGAACCCGGCGATCCATGGCAATACCGCGGCTTGGCAGGACGAATTTGCCTCCGGCGATTGGGACATTGTCGCTGCGGATATAACGGAACCCAATGCGACCTATGTCTATCCGGTTCAGCTTACGGATGAGGATCACTATTATGCCAATCAGCAAAGTCCGGCGATCTACCGCAATCGCCTGATCTGGCAGGATAACTGGCTGGGGGATTGGGATATTGCTTCTGCTGACCTGTGGCTGAAAACCTCGCCCTTGGATCAATTTCTTTCCGCGTCAAGCCTTCAACAGGAAAATCCTGCGGTCTGGGGTGACTGGATCGTCTGGCAGGAGGATTTCGGCGATGGGGACTTTGATATCTATGCGGCGGATATTTCCGACCCGGAAGACCCGGTCGAATTTGCATTAGTTAGCGACACTGCCGCCCAAATCAATCCGGCCATCTCCGGCCATCTGGTGGTCTGGCAGGACAGCCGCAACGGCAATTGGGATATTTACGGCTACAATCTAATTACGCGTCAGGAATTTCAGATTACCACAAATTCGGCGGATCAGACAAACCCGGCAATCAGCGGTTCATTGGTGGCCTGGGAGGACAGCAGGGCAGTACCGATAACGATCTATTATACATGGCTTGAAGGTGATGTCATCGCAGATTGCCCGAGCCGATTGACAGGCGATGTCAACAGCGACTGCCGGGTCGACCTGACGGATTACGCACTACTGGCTCAGGAATGGTTGACCTGCGCATTGGATCCAATATCCGCATGTACAAATTAGCCGCGTTCTCTATTTATAGGACCTGATTTTTTGGCTTTTTCCTGTAATATATCCGGGATATACGTCTTTTCTGGTTATCAGGGTGGGTTTTTGCGTCGATATGTCTGATACGAAAAGCAATAATTGAATCGATAAAACGATGGGATTAGATTATTTAAAACAGAATCCGATGTCCGGCTTCGACGATGCAGTGTCCAATCCTGCTCCCAAACGGTCCGGATGTAAATTTCCCAAAGGCAAGTTCTCTGTCCTGCTGGGCGGGAGTCTGATTGCATGGGCCATTCTTCTTGTTTCCGTTTTCGATCTGAACGTCTTTTCAATGAACAGCATATCGGTGCCTCATATTCCGCAAAAACTGTCGGTCAGCGGGATTGTTTACAGCGAGATGTCACCGTCGGTCATTATATCAAACGAAGTTTACGGTATCGGGGACGTTGTGGATGACTACACCGTCACCCGGATTGCCCGGACCGAAGTTGAGTTCCAAAAGGGCGACAAAAAAATCATCCGGCAGGTGCGTTAACGAAAATTGATGTCTCTCGCCTAACTAGCGAAGATTCAATCCCTTAGCGGTTTGTCCTACCTTTGCAGAGCCGTTTTCGACACATATTTTTTATGCCCAACGAGGAGTTTGTCTGATTAATTTCTTGGATTTTGACCGATGTTATGGTATAGTGAGTATTGTGGGTTGACCCCTGCGATGTTCGTGACAGAGGCTGACTTTGGGAGAACCGATGATATCCCTAAGGGAGGCCAGGCCGGATTGGACCGAACAGGCCTGCTTGACAGGAAGTTCGGACAACCGCAACGGCGTCCCACCTTGAAATAAGGGGTTTCTTTCAAGGCCTGCTGCACGGCACCGGCGGAGGTATACCTAATACATAAAGGCCTGTTAGCGCAGGCCTTTTTTTTGCGCACAATTTTCCCGAAGTGTTCCCGCTTCGGGAAAACAGTAAAATTCCACAGAGTTATAAATTTTTCAAAAAATTGAATTGAATATTCTCACAAATTTTTTGAGAACAAAAATATTAATTCTCAATAACAGCTTAAAAGTATAACGTTCAGCCATCCTGAAAACATCGCTCGATCAAAAGTTTCCTGAAATTTTCACCCCCAAAAATAAAGCAAACAATATCTCAATATTCGCGTCTTATACTATGGAAACCATAACATTTTATTGAAAGGGAAAATTATGTTAACGGTAAAAAAACAAAAAATCGATATTCACATCCGGCTGCTTGATAAATTTAATAACTACAGAGACCACTCGACACCTCGTATTTCAAAAAAAGCCGGATACGGCTCCGTTTTTCGAGGCCCGCTATCGGTGAACACACCGCTCGACACATGTAATTGGGACGGCTTGATGTTTACAAAATCTTCAATGCTGCCGAAACTGTTTTGGGAGCACTAAAATATTAACCTTAACGTGGGAGATGAAAAATGATATTAAACAACAGTTATCTTGAAAGAATGCGGTACAGAGATCCTGAAACGCTCAAGCACTGGGAAAATCATATCGTAAAGCCGTCTTTTGTATACGCGGTGATGATTTTAGGATATGAACAAGACGCACTGGACGTTTGCCAGGAAACTCAGATTGTCATGCTTGATAAAATCAAGTATAATGAAGCAAGGCACATCATTAGCCCTAAAGCTTTTGCAATTAAAACCGCAAGAAACAAATCTTACGATATACTGAAATATCGTGCAAGGGTTTCGGAGTTACTTCCGATTTACTGGGAATACACTCAGGCACATCTGGGGCAACATTACGAAGAAATCATGACGATGCCAACCGGTAAGCTTCTGGAACTTTTGGATAAACTTACCGGCCAGCAACGTCAGGCAATCTATCTATCATTCATTGAAGGACTTAGCAAAGAAAAGGTTGCAGAGATCATGAAGATCGAACCGGTAACTGTCCGAGGTCATATTGCAAAAGCCCTTAAATCGCTTCGCAGGATGATAGCATCGATTGCAAATGAAAGTTTTACGTCGGATCCTTAATCGCTTCCAATGCGGCGTTTAACAATGTTTCTCTACATTGTTGATAGGACTGTTCGATCTGCCTGGACGTCAAATTGGTGCGAAATTGCTCAGAAGCCGTTTCAAGGCGATGGGCAAGAATCATCAGGTCTTCGGCTTCGGGGGTGTCTGCCGTTGACCTGATTTTTTCTATGTACTCTGCAATATCCGGTTCCATACCGGCCCTCTTCAAGCATAAGTATTCCTCGATAATATCCCAAAAAAACTCTTCATTCATCTCCTTAAAATTACCCATTTTGTCATCTGTGATAAGCATTTTGGTTCCTTTCAAGTGAAATATTTTCAAAATCCTGCTCAATTTCATATTTACAAAATTTTTTTACCCCCCTTTTTTGCGTCCCAAACAAGGGTAATCTCTTTCTTTAAGTAGCAACATTCCATAATTTGTTTGAAAAGAAATGGAATTTTTTAAAATATCTATAGAATAATCCGAAATTATTTATAAAATACTTTTTTATCTGGAATTGGAGAATTGTTCACAAGCTGAGAAATCAATTTAAGGTGTACAAATTGGGGCATTTATGGCAAAAGCACATAAAAGTAGAAGCGATTATCCATCGGAGGAGAAAATCCTCATTGGCATCTTCGACTATTTGTATCGAAGAAAAGGCCAAGGCATCCCTTTAGAAGAAGTCAAAAACGCGTTTCCGTTTAGCGATACTCATCAAGACAAGATTAAATCAAACTTTGAGCATGCCGTTTTGGCTATCGAGAAAGAGTCCAGTTTTATCAAAGTCTTGAAAGATGACAACGGTATTAAAAGCTTAATCCTTGAAACTGATCCTGATACCACCGGACCTGTCATAGAATCTATGTTCCCATGTTGGGATAAACATATGCACAATGATGTCTTGTCAAAAACCATTTCCGAAGTTTCAAGCCGTAAACACCTTAAAAACGCCTTAGTGAAACATCTTTCAGATGAAAAAATCGACAGCTTGGCATGTTGCAAAGGGGGCACTTGTTTTGTTATGGCAAGGGAAATATTTGAACAAGTGAACCAGCCCACCAAACTCATTACGGCAAATCTCCTGCTTATCTGCGAAGCAATGAGGCGCGGAATCGGATTAGTGTTGCCTTTTGGAACAATCAACACTCAAACGGCCTACATTAATTCCGATGAAATTGTTTTCAAAGATCACCAGGCCACGAATGAAAATATGCTCCTTTCAGATATTTATGCCGACTTCCGACTGATTAGCTTTCGTAGTGTTTACCTGGATGAGAAAAATAATTTGTGCTTCTCCGGGAGTGGGGGGGAAAAAGATACACTCATGGTCAAGGCCTGTTTCAAACCAAAACCTGAAAAAGGAGATAATGTAATCATTGTAATCGGTTCCGAAAAGATTGCAAAGATGATGGGCGAAAAGGTTGTATCAACCAAATCTGACGAATTATTCGATGAAAATATTACGTATACAATGATCACCGACATTAATAATCCGGACCCAAAAAATATCCAGAAATGGAAGGTCTTAAACAAGTTTCTCGAAATCGGCGACAATACAAGTGTCTACACACACCTAGAGACATTTAATGAACCAGTATCCCTGGATTTTAACTAAATCGCTGCATTCAAGCAATATTACATACTCTGAAGATGATCTATGTTGGGTAATCAATGACAGGTAGGCTTTATCAACAAAATCGTATACATTGTTGGTTAAAAGTAAGTTCTATAACTACAAACTAAGAACCTCTAACAAAAAGAACAAAAGTGCTCGATATTAGCACTGTAAACACGGTTTTTGGTCATAAAGTTTGAGGCTCTAAGAACTATTTCACGCACATCGGCCCGGCGACTTTTTGCATCGTGTCATTATCGAAAAGCAGACGCAGCAATTCAATCGCAAATTCCAACGCCGTTCCCGGCCCCTGACTGGTGATGCAGTTGCCATCTACGACGACGCGCCGGTCCGCCTTTGTCTGATTCGGAAGTTTATTCGCCATAGAGGGATGGCCGGTTGCCTGTTTGTCGTCCAACAGTCCGTGGGGAGCCAGGGCCACCGCGGGAGAGGCACATATCGCGGCGTAGAGTCGGCCGGACTGCTTTTGTTTTTTGAGCATCTCGATCAGGGGTGTACAGTCCCGCAAATGTTCGGCGCCGGGCAGGCCGCCGGGCAGGACAATCAGGTCGTAGGTTTTTTCTTTGCAGTCGCCGATGACACAATCGGCCGCAAGTTTGACGCCGCGGGAGGCGGTAATGTTCAGTTCGCCAACCGCCGCGACCGTGACCTCTGCGTCAGCGCGGCGCAGGACATCGATAATCGTTACGGCTTCGAGTTCTTCAGTTCCATCGGCCACCGCGACTAATGCTGTTTTGGACATGGACGGACTCCAATAAAGTTATACCCTTCAGGGTAGTAAATTCCCGCGCGTAAACAGGAAATTTTAATCGTGATCCGTATACACGCTTATCCTACCCCGATTATCCCGAAATTCCGGCAGAATTTCAAGCCATGTTTTGGCAACAGATTATGAAAAACTCACGATGCGGCACGCCGCTGATTTTTGGATTGTAAACGCTCCTTTGAACGGGATAAAATTGAATGTTTCAGGATAGACGCCGGTAAACGAACGGATTGCCTGCGCGGCTGTGTATGGCCGCGGGACTTGCCTGACTGTTTCATGATAGACCCTCTCTTGAATGGATGTTTCCACATGTTTGCATGCTGCACAGTTGTATCGCTTCATTATCGTATCTACGCGCAGAAACAATTTTTGTTCGCTGCCGGATAGGGGGTTTGTCCGTAAATGGAATCTCCCGAAAATGTTTATGGTTCATTCGCACTCTATATCTGTTGCAGAGGTGATTTTGTCATGCAGGAAACAATTCTTAACACCACAAATTAACATAACTCTTTCTGCAATAACGGGTTAAGCTTTAATTGGGGGGGCGCTTGAAATAGTGTTATATTTCAAGGAACTTTTTGGATTTGTCCGATAACAGTGGCATGGTTTAACTGTTTTTTTAGGAGTACTTACCATGCCAGCAAAACTGATTGACCAAACGGATAACAAGCT
>JAOUFG010000005.1 GCA_029858345.1 Phycisphaerae bacterium | reverse complement strand
CATAACGGCAGTCTCCTGTGTAAAAGAGCGTGTTCCAACCCTTTTATCGAAGAGAGTGCCGTTTTTTATTGAAAAAATCATCATGATTGTTCAAAATCCCATTCTAAAAGTCAGTCAACTTGAGTAAGAAATAAGTACTTAATATTCTATTCGGTGTCTTCAGTGGTTAATAATAAAAGTTCCCTTTCGTGTCTTTCGTGTATTTTGTGGTTAATATTATTCGTGAACATCAGTGTTAATTCGCCTGTCAGGCCGTAGCCTTGGCGAAGGCTGATGGCTAAAAATAATCTGAGAAATCTGTGTAATCTGTGGACTTTAATATGAAAATCGAAAATGTACTCGTGCTCGGTGCCAGCGGTACCGTCGGTTCGTTGTCTGGCGGCCTTCTGGCCCAAAATAACCTGAACGTTTGGTTTCTCAGCCGCACCCTAGCCGGGTCGCAAAAGGGCTTGGCACGGGCTCAGAAGCAGGCCCGTTCGGAGGTCATTGCCCGCAACATTACCTGCGGCGATTATGACACAATGTTGAAAGATGCCTGCGGCCAGGCCGACTGGATCCTGGAATGTGTCGCCGAGGATATCGACATCAAACGGCAGATGTACGAAAAAGTGGACAGTTATCGCCGTCCCGATGCTATTGTTAGCTCCGTTACCTCCAGTTTGGTGCTGGATGAACTGCCGCAGGGCCGGTCAGAATCCTTTCAGAAAAACTTCCTGTCCACCCACTTTTACAATCCTCCGGGCAAAATGCTTGCCTGTGAGATATGCGGTACCTCCCAAACGGATCCAGCCGTAGTGGACTTCATGGCTGATTTCTGTGAACACAAACTCCGCAGGGCCGTCATTCCTGTTAAGCCCACCGCCGGTTTTGCAGGCAATCGCATCGCCTTTTTGCTGTTTGCCCGGATCACGGAGTTGGCGATTGCCCACGGTGTTGAGATGATGGATTACCTGATCGGTCCCTATACCGGCCGCTTGATGCCGCCCTTGGCAACGATCGACCTGGTTGGCTTGGATATCCACAAGGCGATCATCCACAGTTTGCAGAACCATACGAACGATCCCCTCCATGACAAACTCCTGCTGCCGGACTACGTCGAAAAACTGATCGCAGACGGCCACCTGGGCAATAAGACCCGCGACAAAGGCGGCCTTTACAAAAAACTCGAAAGCGGCAAGTTTACCTACTATGATCCCGCATCCGGTGAATACATCCCTGCCTTTACCCCGCATGTTCAGTTTGTCGAGATGGCCAAGGACCAGATCCACCTGGGCAAATACCGCGATGCCTTTGATACGATCCTCGCCGCCAAAGGCCCCGAGGCCGGCATCGTCCACGAGATCCTGGCGACCTATATCAGTTATGCCTATATGCTCATCGGCGAGGTCACCGACGAAAAAGGCGGCATCACCGGCATCGACCGCGTCATGGCGACCGGCTTTAACTGGGCCTCTCCCAGTCTGCTGGTCCATATGTTGGGTGGAAAAGAAAAAGCGATTGGGCTCATTGAGTCGCAAAACCTCCCCGTCCCGGATGCCTTGCGGATCGACACCACCTGCGACCAGTACGTCTTCAACGCCGGCAAATACTTCCCCGCCAAGTAAGGAACCACGAATGCACACGAATAACACGAATAGTTATAAAATTGGTGTATATTCGTGTGCATTAGTGGTTCAAATAATCTTCTAAATCCTGTCAAAAAAATCTGAGTAAATCCGTGTAATCCGTGGCAAAAACATAATTAGTATTTATTAGTGTTAATTCGCGGTTCAAACTTTTCTTTTCTGATGACTGACATCTGAAGTCCGCTTTCTCTCTCGGTCAAAAAACGTATATACCTATATACTTACATTCTTGTATACCTGAATTAAATCTGTGCTAATTTACCCTCCGTAGCAAGGCTACCGCGAAGGACGGGTCTGTGGTTAAGTTTGTTTTTTCATTTAGTGTCTTTTGTGTTTTTCATGGTTCCAAGTTTTCTTTTCTGACCGCTGATGTCTGAAATCTGATATCTGTTTTCTTTCGTGCTTTCCGTGTCTACCTGTCCTGCGTAGCTTTAGCGTAGTAGGATTCGCGGTTCAATAATCCGTGTTATCGGTGTGGATTCGTGCTTCTCTTTCCTGCGTTCTGTGGTAAAATAGACAGAGAGATTATTGGAGATATTCAATATGGCCGTTTTGAAACTTGAAAAAGATGATGAACAACAGGAAATCAAATTTGAGCTGGATTACCTGGCCTCTTTAACCACTCGACAGCGGTTTAAAATGATGCTCAAGAAAAGCCGTGAAATGCTTCTTTTGCTGAAACAAAATGGACATCGAAAATCTACTCAAGTTATTAAAAGAACATAAGGTTCGATTTGTGATCATTGGTGCAACGGCGTTCCCGGTTCATGGATATTCCCGGGCAACCCTTGATATCGATCTGTTCATTCAGCCCAGTGAAGCGAACGCCAGACGGACTCGCAAGTCGCTGGAGGCGTTTGGGTATGACGTGTCGGACATAACCGTTGAGGATCTTTTGACGAAAAAAGTACTCATACGGCAGTATTTAGTTGAAACCGACATTCATCCGTTTGTTAAAGGTGTTAGTTTTGACAATATCTGGACGAACAGGGTGAAGGCAAAATTTGGTGACGTTTTTGTCTGGTTTGCATCGCTTGATGATTTGATCAAGATGAAAAAAGCAGCGGGTCGCCCCAAGGATGCCGAGGATCTTAAGTTTCTTCGCAGATTAAAACAGCAAAAAAAGTAACGGTTAGCGTTTTTTATGTTTATTGTGCTTCATCTTGTAATTCCTGCCTGCCGGGCCGTTTTATCCCGCCGTAGCTTAAAGAGCGAAGGGGGGTTAATCCTGTCAAAAAAATCTGAGTAAATCCGTGTAATCCGTGGCAAAAAAATAATTAGTGTTTATTAGTGTTAATTCGCGGTTCAAACTTTTCTTTTCTGATGACTGACATCTGAAGTCCGCTTTCTCTCTCGGTCAAAAAACGTATATACCTATATTCGTATATTCCTGTATACCTGAAAAATCTGTGTAATCTGTGGATAAAATAATGAAAAAACAAAAAGTCTACATCTTGGGCGGCTACCAAACCGACTTCGCCCGCAACTGGGCCCGTGAGAACAAGCATATCTCCGCCATGATGCGTGAGGCCTACGAAGGCTCACTGCTGACGACAAAGATTGAGCCGGCGGATATCAAGGCCGCGTTTATCGGCAACTTCGCCGGTGAACTCTACTGCATGCAGGGTCATCTGGGCGCCTTCTTTGTCGATTTTGACCCGGCATTCAAAGGGCTGCCCACCAGCCGCTTTGAGGGCGCCTGTGCATCGAGCGCCCTGGCGGCCCTGTCGGCCATGGCGCATATCCAGGCGGGCATCTATGACTGCATCGCTCTGGTAGGGGTCGAACTGATGAAGACCGCGTCTCCTGCCCAGGGCGGCGACTATCTCGGCACGGCCGCCTGGTACAGCCGGGAGTCGGCAGGGGTGGAGTTTCCCTTCCCGAAACTCTTTGGCAAGCTGGGCGATGTCTATGAGACGCGTTATGGTCTCAATGACGATCACCTGGCTCGAATTTCCGCGATCAATTACGCCAATGCCAGACTGAATCCCAACGCCCAGACCCGCGACTGGTACATGTCCTATGACCACGCCTGTTCGAAAGGGCAGTATAACACCGCTGTCTCCGGCCGTATCAAGGTCACCGACTGTTCACAGGTCACCGATGGGGCCGTCTGTCTGTATATGGCCTCTGAAAATTTTGCGGCCGAGTATGCCAAACGCTGCGGAATCGCACTCGAAGAAATTCCGCATATCGCCGGCTGGGGCCACACCACCGCCCCGATCGAGTTTGCGGCCAAGGTCGCCGAATCCGCCGACCAACCCTGGATCCTGCCCTGGACCCGAAAGGCCATCATCGACGCCTACGAGCGAGCCGGGATCAAAGACTGCTGGGACTTGGACGCGATTGAAACCCACGACTGCTTCACCACCTCCGAATACATGGCGATCGATCACTTCGGCCTCACCGAACCGGGCCAAAGTTATCAGGCCATTGAAGAGGGTACTATCGAACTGGGCGGCAAACTGCCCATCAACCCCTCCGGCGGCCTCATCGGGTGCGGCCATCCCGTCGGAGCCACCGGTGCCCGGCAGCTGCTGGATGCGGTTAAACAGGTGACCGGCACCGCCGGCGATTACCAGGTCCAAAACGCCCAACGCGTCGCCACCCTCAACATAGGCGGCAGTGCGACCACCAATGTCTGTTGCATTGTCGAAAAATAACCACCACTGGGAACGCGGACTGAGTTTACCCCGGGCTCGATCCGGGGCCCGTATATTCTTTTGGAATTCTTAATTCTCTATCAGTACTGTCCGGTTATAAGTCGAATAAGGACAGTTGGTTATAGTTTTGTTGTTCTTTAAAAACATAATGATTTCCCGTAAGTGCTTGTTTTAGCGGGGTTTTCTCGAAAAGTAGGATGCTGACAATTTGGAGTATTTCGTGCAGCGAACGCTCCAACTTCAGTTCCTTTTTGATGATCGCTACAAGCACATATACACTGATCGCGATCCAGACCTGCGTCTTGACGGCGTTGATCGAGGTGCCAAAAAACGACTTGATTCGCAAGTGTTGTTTGATCCACTTGAAGAACAGTTCGATCTGCCATCGCAGTTTGTACAGCTGGCAAATGGTCAATGCATCCAGTTGAAAATTGTTGGTCAGAAAGACGAATGTTCGTTGTTGTTCTTCGTCTCGAAACGTAATCCGTCTTAACGGGATGGGATAAAGCATCGCTGTTTTGGGGCCGGTCAATTTGATCGTCTGGTCGCTTCGCAGACCGGTGCTTTTGTCCACGGGATGTGAACACTTGCGGTAATACGCCAGATTCTTTTTGGCGCGAATGATAAAGAAACAGTTGTTCTTTGAAAAATTGTATAATGTTGCAAAATCCGTGTAGCCCTTGTCCATAACATAGATGGCGGACGCTTCCAGCGGAATGGTTGGGAACACGGTCGTTTCGTGTACAGCACCGCTTGTAATGCGTATAAACGTGGGGATGGCTCCTTTCAGGTCCATCAGCGTATGAAGCTTTACGGCACTCTTGTGCTTGCGGAATTGTGCCCATGGAAACAGGGACAGACACAGATCGACGACGGTTGCATCCAAGGCATAGACCGTGTTTTCCAAGGTCACGCCAAAGTCTTCGTCGGCGTAGAGTTGCCTTGCTTTTTTGATCAGTATGTGTGCAAAGTCGTGATAGATTCGCCAGTCTCTTTTTTCGTTGGCATCGGCTAATGTGCTTCGGGAAATTCGTCCTCGAAAGCCACAGCGATAGAGTTTGTCGTGCAGGGCACGCAAGCAGGTTTCGACATCGCGTAAACTGTCTCGATACGTCAACTGAGCAAAGGCCATTGTTAAGTATTGATCGAAGCAAGAGAATGATTTGACGCGATGATTGCCACCATAGCGATTGATACAAGCTCTGAATTGATGCTTTGGAATGAAATCGAGAATCTGCGAAAACACTATTCGTTCGTTGCTCATAGGCCGTAGCTCTCCTAATAGGCGGTATCAAAATACCGCTGCAGGATAGCAGCCAGTGCAAATCGATAACAGTTGTTTTTTGCTGTAACATTATACTATTAAATTGGTTATATGAATAACATTAAAAGTTAACCGGACAGTACTGATTCTCTATTTTTAATTCGGCCTCAGCCGCATGCTAACTGCTAAAGGCTAAATCAACGATGATCGAACCACTCCAAAAACACAACGCTGCCCAAATCGCTCAACTGCATATCGCAGGTATTCCGACCGGCTTCATCAGTTCGTTAGGTAAAAAATTCGTTGCGGCCCTTTATGAAGCGATTGCCGAAAGTCCTTACGGCTTTGGTTTGGTGTATGAAGCCGATGGCAGAGTGGTGGGCTTTGTTGCATTTAGCACAGACATCAAAGGCCTTTATAAATCAATCATAAAAAAGAATGTGATCAGTTTTGGTTTCCTGCTGTGTGGTAAGTTGTTTTCATTTCAAACAATAAAAAAAATCTTTGAGACGCTGTTTTATCCGAGCCGTTCTGAAACACAGGAATTGCCCAAAGCAGAATTGCTTTCAATTGCCGTTGCGGAGACCGAAAGAGGCAAGGGGATTGCAAAGACATTGATCCGACAAGGGCTTGAAGAATGTTGCAGCAGGAAAATTGAAAAGGTTAAGGTTTTAGTAGCAGACTTCAACAAACCGGCAAATATTTTATATCAAAAAATCGGTTTCAAGCAGATATCACAAATCGAAAACCACGGCATCGTCAGCAATGTCTATGTTGTTTCTACCGACCACTTCTCAAAAACCTATTGAACCACGAAAAACACTAAAATCACAAAAAAATAATATGATTAATGTGTTCGTGTTCTTTCGTGGTTGTCATTTATCATACTTCAAAAATCCCTTCTTCCAGATCACCACCGCTGAAACACCAAAAACTGCCACATAGGCAACCACGGCAAACCATGTCCGGATTTGGCTCATGGCCAGTCCGACGAAGGCATACAGTCCTGCCAGGCCGTAGCAGATCGCGACGGTCTTTTTGAGTGGAATCCCCCGGTCCATCATCTGGTCGTAGATATGCCCCCGGTCCGAGACGAACAGGGGCTTTTTATGGATAAACCGCCGCACCAGGGCCGTCGCCGTATCCAGGATTGGCAGCCCGAAGATCACGATCGAGGCCATCCACCACCGCGGGATCTGCTCGGCGAATAACATCATCAGGGCCGCTGCAGCAAACCCCAGCAGCATGCTCCCCGCATCGCCCATGAAGATCTTCGCCGGGTGCCGGTTAAACGGCAAAAATCCCAGCACGCCGCCCACCAGCCCTAAGCATAAAATGATCCGCACCGGGTCGCCAGTCTCGCTGAATCCCCAGGTCGCCCGATGCACGCTCAACAGCAGCAGGGCGATGGTAATGATTGCGGTTACCCCGCCGCACAACCCATCCAGTCCGTCCAATAGGTTCAGGGAGTTGGTTGCCCCCAGTACAAAAAAGATGACGATGGGGATCCCGAAAGCCAGTTCTATCGATGGTGACATATCCCAGCCGAAGTAGCCGGTTGAATAGTGCAGTCCCGGATAGATGCCCACCACCAGCAGGGCGATCGCCGCCACAATCTGCCCCAGGAACTTCTGCCACGGCCGGATGTCCAGGATATCATCCACCAGCCCCACAAAACAGGCGATGCCCGCCCCGGCCAGGATCCCCAACAGCCACCGCAAACTCTTGTCAAACCCCTCCATATCCTTCAGCAGCACGATCCCCGCCAGGATCCCCACCGTCAGCCCGGCCAGGATTCCCACACCCCCCAGGTAGGCCACCGGCTCGGCATGGGTTTTGACGGTAGCATCGGGTCTGTCCACAATCCCCAGCTTGATGGCGATCTTCTTGCACAGCCACGTCGCCGCCAGCGCGACCACGAACGAACACACCAGCACCGGCCAGAACTGCAGCGACCAGCTCAATTCACGTTTCGGCCCAATAAATTCCCCAAAAATCATACCATCATATCCTCTCAAAAACTCCCCGCCTTTTTAAGGAGGGGTGGCCGTCGTATCCCGTCATAGCTTGAAAAGCGACGACGGAAGGCCGGGGTGGTTTTAAAATATTCGTGACAATTCGTGTCCATTAGTGGTTCAGATATTTCTTAATTCTAAATTCTCATTTTTTTCGTCGTCATCCCGACCGACCTGTCCTTGGTAGCGTCTTGTCCTGCGTAGCTTGATGCGAAGCAGGAAGCGAAGGAGGAAGCGGATCTGTTTAAGCAACCATCCGCAAACAGGCGGATTCTACAAGAAAGAATCAGGCGGCGTTCTAATAATGGCGTCGGCCCTATATACCTGTATACGTACATACCTACATACCTGCATACTTACATACTTGAGTTCCTACATCCCTGATACGGTATTCTAACCGGACATCCCAAATCAGGCAACAACAAACTTTCCGCTATAAAGCCCTGGGGGCTTGAACAATGGTAGCCGCGGGTGCAGGAAGCAACGCGACCGAAACCCGTGGTTGACATGTATTAATGGGAGCGACCCTGAAGGGGTCAAAAAAAATTCAAAACAGCCAACAGCCAACGGCTAACAGCTAACAGCTAACAACTAACAGCTAAGAGCCAACAGCTGACAGCTAAAAACTGTTATTCGTGTAAATTCGTCTGCCGAGCCAAAGTTTTAACAACGGCGGGTGTCCATTCGCCTGTCAGGCCCTAGCCGGTTTTTGCGTATCTTTATGCAGAGAAGAATGGCGAAGACTGATGGTAATAATTCTAATCTGTGCAAATCCGTGGAATCAGTGGTTAATTTAGAAAAATTTTTCAAACACTGGAAAAAATTATAAAATACCCCCTGTGCGCTAAATCGCAACTTTGATAATTGAAAATAGAAGTTCAAAAATACAATTAGTGTAAATTCGTGTGAATTCGTGGTTCAAAATCGAAAGGAAAACGTATGATATCTGAAAAACAACTTATCGCAAACCGTCAAAATGCCCTCCGTTCCACCGGTCCCCGGTCCGCCGAAGGCAAAGCCATCGCGTCTCAGAACGCCTTGCGGCACGGCCTCCGTGCCGAGCAGGTCGTCATCCTCGGGGAAAGCAGCGATGACTATGAGCAGTTCAGCACTGAACTGCTCGCCCAGTTTTCCCCCGAGGGCGTTCTGGAGTCCCGTCTGGTCGATCAGATTGCCGTGACGTTATGGAAACTCCAGCGTGTCGAACGGATCGAGGGCGATCTGTTCAGGCACATGCAGGACACCGAGCAGTTGCGGCAGCGTGCCGCTGCCAAACGGATCGAGTACGGGGCGCACCTTCCGGCCGTGGCGTCACAGCATTGTGTTCCATTTGTCGATGCCCGGGATGCCTGGTTGAAGACGGAATCGGGGAAATGCTATCGTGATAACGATTGGCCGGTTGATTCGCGATGTCCCACGCCGGTACAGGAGTTTGACAAGTTCTGGACCGCCTTGGACCTGAAAGCCCGCGACCGGCTAAATGAGCAGGCACTGCAGCCCGCTGCTCCATTCGATCAGCCGGCTTGCGAGCCGCACCGGACGGATCTGTCGTACCAGGTCATGCTGGAGCAGAATCAGCAGAAGACAGCATTCCGGCAAAATCGGGACGATGCTTCTCCCGAAGGAGGGGTCGCGGACCCATTGCAGCAGGCAGCGCCGTTTACCGAGCCAATTTCGTTGAGCAGGGAGATCCGGAACGATTTTTCCGGCCCCAATCTGATGCTGAAATTTTCCCGGTACAAAATGCAATTTGAGAGCAGTTTTTACCGGGCGTTGAACGAACTCAACAAGCTTCAGTACCTCCGCCGGCAGCGTCAGGCCATCGAGGTCCAGGCATCCGAGCCAGAAACCAGTTGAAAATCTGCAGCAGCGAAGCGCGATTGCAGATTTCGCTTATGTGCCTCTAAGGCACCCAAACGAACCCATTTGACACAAAGTGTCACCCCGGGCTTGCGTGTCTTGCCATTTTATCTTGTCGAAGCTTTATGCGAAGACAGAAGCTTTAGCGACGGCAGGACCCGGGGTCCAGACGGTTCAACAGCTAACCGCGGATGACTGCTAACTGAAAGACTTCAAAAAAGCCCGCGTAGCGGGTGAAATGATGTAGCCTCGCCCGTGCTGGTCCCGCCGTAGCCGAAAGCGAAGGGGGAAGGGCGTGGTTTGTGGTCACGGTCCTTTGAATCGAGCCCGCGCAGCGGGCGGCATTGAACTGATTTCTGAAATCTGACATCTGAAGTCTGATAACTAATAGCTAACAAATTCCTTGCATTATGAGCCAAATATCGCTATGAAAGGAGATAAAGATGGCAGGGCGGCTCAAGAAGCCAACCAATTATGTCGAAAATAGTAGGGTAGGCATGGCCCGCGTTGAATCTAAAAAGCTGAAAGCTGGCTACTGGCCGCTAAAAACTAACCGCTAACAGCTAAAGGCTAATAGCTAAGAACTAAGAACTAAGAACTGTTTTACCAAACGAACCCATCTGGCAACAGCGCGGCAGCGCGAGCTACCCGATTGCGTAAGCGTAAAAGGTGACTGTGGCATCTGTTGGGTTGCGTCGCCGCACAATAAGCCCAAAGGGCTTAAATAAGGGTAGCCCCGGGTGCAGCGGATTGTCCGTCGCAGCTCGAAGAGCGAAGACGGAAGCGAAACCCGGGGATAATGGTTGCAAAAAGACCTTCGACCCTGACAGGGTCGAATAATAAGCGGTGTTGATGTGAACCGCGAATAGCGAGCTGCTAAAAGCTGTTGGCTAATGACCGAAAACTACGAACCACGAACAATGAACTAAGAACTGTTTTACCAAACGAACCCATTTGGGTAAGATTGAAAAGAGGTCCTCAGGTCTCACGCCTCAGGGCTCAAGGCTAAAGAGATGAACATTCTACTGACATCCGTAGGCAGGCGGGGTTATCTCGTCAAATACTTCAAAGAGGCCCTGGGTCCCAATGGCAAGGTCTTCGGCGGCGATAACAGTCCGCATTCACCGGCATTTGCCTACTGCGACGGGACTGCGATCCTGCCTGAGGTCAATAAGGACCACTATGTCCAATCTCTGCTGGAAATCTGCCGCGACAATGCCATCGACATCGTCATCCCGCTGATCGACCCGGAACTGGAGGTGCTCGCCACCTGTCAGCAGCAGTTCTCCGATGCCGGCGTGCTGTTGCTGGTCTCACCGCCGGAAACCATCCAGATGGGGTCTGATAAGTACCAGACACATCAGTTTGCGATTGCCAACGGCTTGGCCACTCCCCAGACATTTATCGACATAGCCGTCGCTCTGGACCAACTTACGGTAGGGGCCTTAAACTGGCCGGTCATGGTCAAACCCCGTAAGGGCAGCGCCTCGGTTGATATCATGATTTGCCATGATAAACTTCAACTGGAAGCGGCGTTTGAATCCGTAACGGAGCCGATGATACAGGAAATTCTCGATGGCACTGAATACGGCTACGACCTTTTCGGCGATCAGGATTTTCGGCCTGTAAGTGTCTACTGCAAAGAAAAACTCGCCATGCGTGCCGGCGAAACCGACAAGGCCGTCAGCACTGCTGATCCAGTGCTGATCGAATTTGGTCATAAGCTTTTGAAAAGTATGAAACTGCTCGGTCCCGCGGATGTCGATGTTATCTTAACGAAAGAGGGCCCGGCGTTGCTCGAAATAAATCCCCGTTTTGGAGGCGGTTATCCCTGCTCCCACATGGCCGGGGCGGATTTCTGCAAAAAGGTTATCGCCTTGCGCAACGGCCAGCCCTTGGTACCGGACATTGGTTCGTGTCCCGACGGCGTTTGCATGCTCAAACAGGATGAAATCATCCAGCCCGACTGGCCCCTGTCCTAAATATCTTGAGCCACACTGCGGAATTTTCTACTGTCTACAATCTACGAACTAAGAACTACGAACTATGAACTCTAAAAACAAATGGTATCACTGCGGACTTCACTTTGAATGCACCGGTTGCGGCAATTGCTGTGCGGGACCGGAAGAGGGCTATATCTGGATCGTCAAAAAAGAGGTAGAGTTCCTTGCAAAACACTTTGGAACAACGGTTGAAGACGTGAAGAAAAAGTATCTCAAGCGTATCGGTGTCAAGCACAGCATTAAGGAAAACGCTAAAACCAAAGACTGCATCTTCCTGATGTCCGAACAGGGCGCCTGCCGCGGCTGTGCAATCTATTCGGTCCGGCCCAACCAGTGCCGCACCTGGCCGTTCTGGTCGTTCAATCTCCACACCCCGGACCAGTGGAATATGGCCGCCGCCCGATGTCCCGGCATCAACCGCGGCCGGTTCTACTCCTTTGAAGAAATTGAAACCATCATGAACCAGAAACAATGGTGGGACGACGAATAACACCACGAAGAGCACGAAGAAATGACTTCAATAAATAATCTGTGGTTAAGTTTGTTTTTTCATTTAGTGTCTTTCGTGTTTTTCGTGGTTGTAATTATCTGTGTTAATCGGTGTAATCTGTGGACAACCAAGCAATGAAGAAAGTGAATCAAATCATTTCGGAGGTTAGCGGTATCTACCAATGGCTCGAAGGCGAATTGGCCAAACTCAGCCAAACCTGCGATGCCTGCGGAAAGTGCTGTGATTTTGAATCCTTCGGCCACCGGCTGTACGTGACAACACCGGAACTGATGTACTTTCGGCATCATCTTGGCCCGGAGATTAAGGAAATGACCACCGGCGTCTGTCCCTATCGCATCGGCGGCAAATGCACGGTCTATCCATACCGCTTTGCCGGATGCCGGATTTTCACGTGCAAGGGGGATTCGAAAAAAGAAAATGCCGTCTGTGAAGAAGCCGTCCGCAGATTCAAAGCCCTGTGCAATGAATACGGGCTTGATTATCGCTATGTCTATCTTCAGTCCGGCTTGGAGATGCTGAAGAAAAATCCGAAACGAAGAACCACGAACTAAGAACTACCGTGGTCGCGGGATGCTGTCTTGCAGCCAGCGCAGCTCGATAATTTTGACGGTTCCCTGCAGCGAATTATCGTGTTCCATAAACCACTGATAGAGCCGGTCCAGTTTTGTTTTTTCATCCGCCTCGAAAGCATTCGCGGCCTGTCCCCATGCGGCGCCCCAGTACACTTTCGTTCCGTCCTTGACATTTAAGACAATCTGCGGTTTATCATGGGAACGGCTTTGGCGCCCGGCGAAGTTGGAAACGTCGATGCTGTCAATCTCATTCAACAGGGGCTTTTCCGGAATTTTGCCGCCCGTGCTGGTTCCGGTGTCCTGCTGATAGAGTTGATCGATTCGATACAGCAGGTTCAGCAGTTCGACGGCGGCTTTCGCATCTTCGGCAAGCCACACCTGCCCCGGTTCCGGCGCCTTGGTTGAAGCGCCTTTTATTTCGATCACCGGGACGGCCGCCATGGGAATATAGTTCATGACGGTCATATCATCGCCGATATACAATTTTTTGTTCCCGGAAGAAATAAGCCCGACGGGCCGTCGATACGTGGCATACACGTTGATGCCGTTGGGTTCTGTCTGGACGGTGAGGTCCTTAAACCACGCGACCGGTTTGAGTTTTCCGGAAACGATCTGTGCCGAGTGCGCATCCAGGGGAAATGCGGCACTGCCGAGGACAGCTTGAATCCAGTCTTTCCATTCCTGGTTCAGCCAGATTGGCGGCTTTTTAAACACGACGGTCCCTTCCGGAATTTCGTCTGCCGCGGCGGCCTTCACATAGCGGTCCAGGTAGATCAGGCCGACGGCGCCGCCGCCGACCAAAACGGTCAGAAACAGAATCGTCAGTGCGACCTTCACCCCGGTCGCAAATGACGGGCGGTTTTTGTTTTTGCGGCGTTTCTTGGTTTTGGAGAAAAACCCGCCTGTCTTCTTTCTCGTTGTTTTTTTCTTTCTGGCCATCGTTACAGTATCTCAGATTTCAGATTTCAGATTGGTATTCGTTCCATGCTGCTTCAACGATCTCCATACATAATAACGGCGTCGGGATACCGGCCTTTCTCGCCGCCATCGGCAGCAGCGAATGACTTGTAAACCCCGGCAGGGTATTGATCTCGAGTATATACGGAATACTGTCTTCTGTTAAGATAAAATCCACACGGCTCAAGTGCCGGCATCCGAGCTCATGAAAGCAGGTCAGGGCCATTTGCTGAATGTCCGCGACGAGCCCATCGTCTGTGATCGTATCAAAGAGGTATTCGGTTGCGTCATCGACATACTTGGCGTGATAGTCATAAAAGCCCGTTTTGCTGCGGATTTCGATCGGCGGAAGGGCGGCACCGTTGAGAATCCCGACGGTAACCTCACGGCCGGCGACGAATTCCTCGACCATACAGTCGCCGTACCGCTGAAAACACGCCAAGGCACCGGCAGCGGCGGCCGAGGCATCATTGAAGATTTCGATTCCGACGCTGCTGCCTTGCTTTAAGGGCTTGATGACAAACTTGGTTGCAAGCTTTTTGAGCTGCTTTTCCAGGTACGCCGGCGTATCGTCAGATTGCACGATCAGATGCCTGGCGATGGGCAGGTGCGCATGGAAAAAGGCCTGCTTGCTGAGCAGTTTATCAAATGATTTCCGGCTGGCCTCCGACCCGGCGCCGGTAAAACACAGGTTCCTGTCTTCGAGGATTTCTTGAAGACGCCCATCCTCCCCGAATTGCCCGTGCAAAGCCAGAAAAAAGACATCAATCGAAGCATCATCAAGAATCCCCAAGTCATCCGGCGTAATATCAGACTGAACCGCATCGACCCCGCCTTCCAGCAGGGCGTTGTAAATGTTCTCGCCGCTCTGTAAGCTGACCTCTCGCTCAGCACCCACCCCGCCGGCCAGCACGGCAACTTTTAAGTTCGTAGTTCGTAGTTCGTGGTTCATAGATTATGACTCACAACGGTCAGAGAAACCGATGCTCTTTTTAAGGCCGCTAATCATTTTTGAGATTTCTGTAAAAGCTTCTCGTAACTGCAACACAATCGATTCCTTGATATATTGCCTTCTTCTGCAGATTTCTACCGTCGCAACGCATTCAAACACAGATCCGTGTGCAATATCCAAAAAACGTCGGAAGTCTTTCTTGCTTCTTGCTGAACCCTCTGCGATATTCAAAGAGATTGAAACGGCGGATCGGCGAAATTGAGACGTTAACCCAAACATTTCCTCTTTCGGGAAGGCATTCGTGTACTCATAAACCTTATCGATGACATCAAGGGCCTTTTGATAGACAGAAAGCCTTTCAAAGTTAAAAGAAACAAGTTCAGTCATTACCGACGCTCCAATCAAATCTACAAACTACGAACCATGAACTACGAACTATTTCACCAGATTTCCAGTTCCAGTTCCAGTTCCACATCGAAGGTGTCCCGGACCTTGGTTTGAATCAGCTCGATCAGTTTTTGGATGTCGCTGCTGGTGCACCCTTTTTCAGTGGTAATAAAATTGGCGTGCTTTTCACTGACCACGGCGGCGCCCA
Organism: Phycisphaerae bacterium; assembly: GCA_029858345.1. Taxonomy (GTDB): domain Bacteria; phylum Planctomycetota; class Phycisphaerae; order Sedimentisphaerales; family Anaerohalosphaeraceae; genus 4572-13. The sequence goes on along the minus strand of JAOUFG010000005.1, from coordinate 33,218 downwards.
TTTGGGTGCCTTTTAGCCCGGCGCGGTCGATGAGTGCCCCGGCGCTAATGCCGCGGGGGTTTTTGAAGATGCAGCCGGCATTTTTCGTGTTCAGCGGCTGGGAATTTTTCTTGTAAATCCACACCTCCTTCACGGTTTTGAGCATGGCGTCCGGGTCCGATTCCGCTAATTCGATCGTTGCTTTCAGGATAACCGGCGCCGTGATGTTCACCCAGCGATAATCAAAGACCAGTTCCGGTTTTTCTTTCTCGAAGATATTGCCCAGTTTGTCCATCACGGTAATGCTTTGAATGGACGAGCCAATATCGCCGAAGCTGCCCCCGGCGTTCATCCGTACCGCGCCGCCGACCGAACCCGGAATACCGGTTAACGCCTCGAGGCCGCTGAGGCCCTTGCGAACCGAATCCAATACCATTTTATTCAGGTTCACCCCGGCGCCCGCGACAAGGGTATTGCCGGAGAATTCGAAATTGCAGAATTCGTCCGAATCCAGTTTTAAAACCGCGCCGCGCACACCCTCGTCACTGACCAGCAGATTGGACCCGAACCCCAAAACACGTAAAGGGACCTCGTTTTCGCGGCAGCGAAGCACGACGGCCTTAAGCTGTTCGGTGTTCTGGGGACAAATCAGGAAATCCGCATTGCCCCCCAGTCCGTACCAAGTAAAACCGGCCAGCGGGCAGTTTTCCTTAACGATGTTCTCTAAACCACTGAATATACTCATCTGCGACCTTCCAAATCGTTCCGGCGCCCATGGTGACCACCAGATCGCCGCTTTTTACATTTGTCTTTAAGTGCTCAAGAATACCCGAAAATTCATTGATAAACAAGGCCTCGCAGCCCTGCTGCCGAATCCGCTCCGCCAGCATCTCGGCATTGACCGTGCTTTTGCTTTCGGCGGTGTCCCGCACGAAGTAGATTTCCGGCACAATTGTATTATCGGCAAGCTTAAAGCTTTCCGCGAAATCATCAAGTAAAAAACGGGTCCGGCTGTACTGATGCGGCTGAAAAACACACCAAATCCGCTTCGGGGCGTACTTTTGGCGAATTGCTTTCAGCGAGGCCCGGATTTCCGTGGGATGGTGAGCATAATCATCCAGAATTGTGATGCCATCGACCTTGGCCTTGAACATCAGCCGCCGATCAATACCCGTAAACCCGCCCAAGTGTTCAAGAATGCTTTTGCCATCCAGCCCGGCATGAAGGCAGCCAGCCGTCACCGCCAGGGCGTTCAGGACGTTAAATTCACCGGGCAGGGCGATATGGGGCCGTCCCAACAGGTCATTTTTGACGTAAAGGTCAAATTTATACGTTCCGTCGACCAGTTTCAGATTTTCGGCCCGGACATCGCAATGGGCTTCCAGTCCATACAGAACGATCTTCGGTTCTGTTTTGAATCGCCGAAGCACCCGTGCGACGTTTTTGTCGTGTCCGTTGACAATCAGGGCCCCGTCGGGTTTCACACAGGCTGTAAATTCACCAAACGCACCGATAATGTCGTCCTCATCCCGGTAGTAATCCAGATGATCCTGCTCGATATTCAACAGGATTGCGGCACTGGGGTGCAGATTCAGGAAACTGCGGTCGTATTCACACGCTTCGGCGACAAAAACGCTCCCGTCGCCGACCCCGCTGGACCCGCCTAATTGCGGGATATGGGCCCCCACGATGAAATTGGGTTGCTGTCCGGCCTGCTGGAGTACGTAGGAAAGCCAGCCGCTGGTGGTGCTTTTGCCATGCGTTCCCGCCACGGCGATGCCAGTGTAGGTGTCGAACAGCCGCCCCAGCATCTCGGCGTATTTATAAATCGGTAGACCCAATTCCGAGGCTCGACCCAACTCCGGATTGGCTGCGGTGATCGCCGCACTCATGACGACAATATCAGTGTCACCAGAAATGTTTTCCGGACTGTGGCCGATGGCAATGGTTGCTCCCAAAGAACGAAGCTGATTGACCACGTCACTGTCTTCCATGTCCGAACCGGACACCGACGCACCGTTTTTCATCAGGATCTTCGCCAACCCGCTGGTCCCGATCCCCCCGATCCCGATAAAATGATATTTCGTCCCTGAAACGCCCGTCATTGCTATTCCCTGCTGATTATATACACATTAACATCCAACATGTATATATAATCCAACAAAAACACTTCTTCAAGCGGATTTTAGCGTCTTTGGCATTAAAACAAGTTCATCGTATACAGCTTGTGGTAGTAGGCCTTTTTTTCGAGCAGATCGGTGTGGGTTCCGTGTTCGGCGATTTTGCCTTCGTTGATGACGTAGAGGTAGTCGGCGTTTTTGACGGTGCTGAGCCGATGGGCGATGACAATCGTGGTTCGGTTGCGGCTCAGCAGGTCCAGCGACTGCTGGATGAGCACCTCGGACTCGGTATCCAGCGAACTGGTGGCCTCGTCGAAGATGAACACCGGCGGGTTTTTCAGGAATACCCGGGCGATGGAGACGCGCTGTTTCTGCCCGCCGGAGAGCAGGACGCCGCGTTCGCCGACGAGCGTATCAAACCCGTCCGGCAGCGTCTGTATAAACTCGTAGATATTAGCTTTTTGGGCGGCATCAATAAGCTGCTCTTCGGTCGCATTGGGATTTCCGTACATGATGTTATCCCGGAAGTGTTGTGCCGTTCATGCGCAAAGCCCTGTGTGACGCGAACCACACAGGGCTTTTATAATGACGATTGATTATTTTTCTTCAGTTGAGTCCGGATTGATTACTTTCACCGGAGCGATATTGCTTAACGGTTCTTTTAGAGTTTCCGCATCGCCGACTATGATGATTGACAGTGTGTCCGGGTCGAGGGTCTTTTCGGCAAGTTCCACACAATCCTGCTTTGTGGCATTGTCAAGCCCCTTAAAAAGCTTCTTGAAATAATTCTTTCCGAGCCCTTGCGATTCGACCAGCCACAGGTCCCGTGCCACATCCTGCGGTGTTTCCCGCTGGCCGGCGAAACTGCCGATGAAATAGCTGCGGGTGTCATTCAACTCGCTGTCGGTTGGCTCAACTGTTCGAAGTTCAGCGACCTGGTCAATAATCACGTTAATCGTTTCAGCGACGGTTTCGTTTTTCGTGAATGTAGAGACTGCAAAGGTGCCGGCCAGATTCTGGGCACGATAGCCGCCCCGGGCGTCATAACTCAGGCCGCGTTTCACGCGGATATTATCACTGAGCCGGCTGTAAAACGAACCGCCGAAATAGGTACTGACCAGCAAACTGACAAAATAATCCGGTTGCTGCCGGCGGGTCATACCTAATTGTCCCACCTTAATCTGTGCTTGCGCACTGCCGGGGCGATTGACAATATAAACCGTCGTGGGCTTGGGATCCGGGACGGCTACCAGTTTCATCATCGGCGTCGGCGTGGCAATATTCCAATCGCCGAGATACTGTTTGGCCAGCTCGACAGCTTTTTGCTTTGTAATGTCTCCCGCAAAAATCAGCGTTGCTTTTTCAGGGTGCCCGAAGCGGATCCACCATTCTCTTAAGTCCCTGATGCTCAATTGTTTCAGATCTTCAACCGTTCCATCCGCTGTTCTGGCATAAGGATGCTGACCGAACAGAACTTTATCCAGGTATTTGTCGGCCAGATAACGGGGGTCCTGCTCCTTGATATTCAGGTCTGTAATCTTCTGCTGCAAGAGCTTGTGGAATTCTTCTTTGGGGAAGGCCGGCTCCTTGACAACTTCGGCCAGCAGACCCATCCCGCGGTCCAATTGTTCGGTCGTACAGTTCATGCTCACTGTCGCGGTGTCGATATCTGCCGATCCACCCAGTGAAATCGCATACTGCTCCAGTTCCTCGGCTAATTGGGCTTCGTTGTGTTTGGCGGTCCCGCGGGTCAGCATGGACAGCGTCATTGCGGCAGTACCGGGCTTGGTGTCGGTCCAGGCCCCGTTGGTCAATCCAAGCGTCACTGAAACAAACGGAACTTCATGATTGGGTATCACCAGAACCTGCAGCCCGTTGGAAAGTTTGGCCTGTTCATATTTCAGGTCAAATGACGCTTCTGATTCTTTGGTGAGGGGCGCGGTTTCGGGAAAATTTTTAGGTCGCTTCACGCCCGGCCTGCCGGGGGCAGGGGCCTGGCGTTCCGGCTCGGCTGTGATGGCGGCCTCTTCATCATCCTTGCGTGCATTCTGCATGCCGGTATTTTGCCTGATGGTAAATTGAAAGACACGATTCATGTCCACATACTGATTTGCGGCCCGCTGTATATCCTCTTTTGTGACCGAGTGAATCTCCTCTATTCGCGTATTAACCTTGCTTATGTCGCCCATCGACACCGCTGCGGCTCCAAGCATACGGGCCTTGCTTTCAATGGAAAGATTCATCGTAACCAGTCGTTTTGTGAGCTGATTACGTGCTTTTTCAAGCTCTTTGTCCAAAATTCCTTCGGCTTGAATTTTGCGAATCTGTTCGGTCAGGGCTTTAACCGCACCGTCATAATCCTCGGAGTTCGGGGGCAAGGTGGCTTCTGCAACGAAAATTCCCTCCAGTTGCAGATTGTACGTCCAGGTACTTGCATCGACCGCAATCTGGGTATCGGCCACCAGCGTCCGGTATAAGCGGCTGCTGTGGCCGCTTCCGAGAATTTCAGAAAGAAGATCCAGTACCGTTTCGTCACGCTGCCCCGTTGAGACGGTCCGCCATGCCAATACCACTTGTCCTGCCGGGGCGTTCTCGTCGTCGATAACCACTTTTTTAGGCTCGGTTGGTTGCGGTTCTTTAAATGTGATTTTTTTGGGCTCCGGTTCCGCCGGAATCCAGCCGAAGTATTGCTTCGCGAGTTTTTGTGCCTTTTCGTGCTGGATCGCGCCTACAATAATCAATGTTGCGTTATTCGGGACGTAATGGTCAATCCAGAATTGGCGAAGGTCGGACACACTGGTCGCCCGTAGGTCAGCCAGTTTGCCGATCGGTGTCCAGCGGTAGGGCTCGTCCGCGAATATGACCGCTGCCATTTTTTTGAACACATTGCCGTACGGCTGGTTTTCCCGCATGCGTAACTCTTCCTCGACAACCCTTCGCTCTGTATCAAAGGCATTTTGATCGATCTTCAGGAAACTCATCCGTTCGGCCTCCAGCCACAGTGCAAGGTCGATCTCGTCAGCGGGCAGCGTTTCGTAATACACTGTCTGGTCAAAACTGGTGTAGGCGTTGCAGGTGCCGCCGACCTTTCGGAGCAGATTGAAGTGGTCTTTTTCGCTGACACGGTCGGTCCCCTTAAACATCATGTGCTCGAAAATATGAGCATAGCCCTGTCGGTCGGGCTTTTCGTCCTTGGACCCGACCCCGTACCACACTTGAACCTCCACGATGGGACAGGAAAAATCCTCCATGGTGATCACTTTCATCCCATTGTCCAGCGTAATCTGCTGATAGTCAAAAAGTTTCCCGGGGTCCAGTTCAGGTTTAACCTTATTTCCCTGTCCGGCACAGAGTGAATAAAAAGAGATGAATAATAAAATTCCAAATAAAGCGGTTCGTTTCATCCTGTGCTCCTTACTTTTCAATATGGACAATGTTTGTATACATTTGCGACTGATTGTAACGAAAGTCCCGGTCCGGGACAAGCACGGATTTGAAAAACTCAGGGACAAGAGGTGTACGTATAAAATACCAAAAAGTTTTCTCGCCCGCAACGGGGGTAACGGAAGCAGTGGTTCAGAGGGCCGTTGACCAGTCCAACCGACGGCATGAAAGCATAGCAGATTGTCGAGCCGACGAATTTGAAGCCGCGTTTTTTCAGGGCCTTGCTCATGGCTTCTGACCCCCGCGAAGGGAACAGAAAAACAGGACATTGTAGGAATTTATCCTTGTCATGTTATTTTTTCCTGATTATAATCTTCGCTCCGTTGTCATACTGTTCGATGGTTTGTCGGCGGGAACAAAAATTAAAAAAGCAAAAGGGCCCTTTTTCGGCGATAGATTCCTTTTGTTTTTTTTGTAACTGTCTTCGAGAAAATCACTTGCGGGCGTAGCTTAATGGTAAAGCCCCAGCCTTCCAAGCTGGTCATGTCGGTTCGATTCCGATCGCCCGCTTTTTGCTTGCGCCTGACAGCACCTGCCAACAAGTGCCTAACTCTTTCTGTGTCCGAGAGTTAGGGGCACCTTAGCAGGCATTTCCGGTCTTTTACATTCCACCAAAAATTGCCCACAAATGACCCCGTAGGGTTCCAAAAGTCAGCCGAGCATCAAAGTGTTGTGACATAAGCACTTTTGAGCATTGAAATTGTTATATTTCGGTCGAAATCTTGTGCAACGGGCTCCGCACCTATCTTTTTGTTTTCCGGATGTAATTTTGGTATAATACCTGCCATGGCAAAACGGATTTCCAAAAAGACGCTGGAGGCCATTCGGGAAACGATTCGCGTTTTTCCTGCCGCTTCGGGACTGTATTTCATGAAGGATGCCGACGATAAGGTACTGTATATCGGCAAGGCCAAAAATCTGCGCAGCCGCGTTGCCAGCTATTTTCAGCCCGGGGCCAATCTGGCCGAAAGCCGCGGGCCGTGGATCGTGGAGATGGTGAACAGGACTGCTGCTGTAGAATACCTGCAAACCGAAAGCGAGGTGGACGCGATCCTGCAGGAGGCCCGGCTCATCAAGGACATCCATCCGCCGTACAACTCCGACCTGAAGGATGCCAAGACGTTTCCCTATCTGGAAATCACAACCCGGCAGGAATTTCCCGGGGTCTATATCACACGTAATCCTCAAGACAGCAAAAATCGGCTGTTCGGGCCTTTTACCAATGTCAAGGAATTGCGGCAGGTGTTGGTAGTGCTTCAGAAAATCTATCGTTTTCGAACCTGCAATCTGGAAATTTCTGTAAACGATGAAAAACGGCGGTTCTTTCGTCCCTGTATTCTGCACAACATTAAGCAATGTACCGCACCGTGTGCCGATCGAGTTTCCAAAGGGGACTACAACGCCCAAATCCGGGACCTGATCCGATTTCTTCAGTCCAAGCGTTCTACGGTACTGCGGCGGCTGAAAAAACAGATGGACGAGGCCTCTGAGCGGATGGATTTTGAACAGGCGGCGATGTATCGCGACCGGATTCGGCTGATCGAAAACCTGGACAAACGCGGCACGGTTACCGGCAATGTCCAGCCAGAGGTGTTTGCCGCCGATCCTGCCGATGCGCTCAGCAGGCTGCAAACGATTTTGAAAACCGACCAGCCCATACGCATTATAGAGGGCTTCGACATTGCTCATCTGTCCGGCCGTGAAACGGTGGGTTCAATGGTTCAGTTTATTGATGGAAGGCCTTTTAAGGACGGGTATCGCCGGTTCAAGGTTAAAACGGTCAAGGGCGTGGATGATTATGCCAGCTTAAAGGAGGTTGTGGCCCGCCGTTATAAACGCACCTTGGCGGGCGAAGAACTCTGGCCGGACCTGGTGCTGATTGATGGGGGTATCGGACAGTTGCATTCAGCGGAGGAAGCGTTTTCGGAAATGGGGGCTGGCAATTCAATGCCGCGGCTGGCCTCGATTGCCAAGAAGGAAGAGATTATTTATATCCACGGACAGGAAAAACCGCTCAAACTGCCTCCCCATGACCCAACTCGAAAGCTCATTCAATATGTACGGGATGAGGCACACCGTTTTGCTCAGCACTATTACCATATTCTTCGGACCAAAAGCGTACTGAACAAGCCATAGGCGGACGAAAAACCAAGGAGGAGGTAGGGGGCGTTGAAAATAAAAAAGGAAGGCCTCGATGTGGATGAGAGGCCTCCCGTTTGCTGCCACTTAAGTGGAGTCGAAACTCGCACCGCTATTTCTTTTTGGTGGCTTTCTTTTTGGTGGCTTTCTTCTTTGCTACTTTCTTCTTTGCTACTTTCTTCTTTGCTACTTTCTTCTTAGCAACTTTCTTCTTAGCTGCTTTTTTCTTAGCCATGTTGTAATCACCTCCTTTCGATCATTTCCTTAGGTTTACATTCCATTGCAAACTATTATACACGTTTATCGACAAAAAAACACGTTATGCTTGATTAAAATTGGCGTTGACAAGCCGGAGAAGCGTGTGGGGAGTTCTTGCGATTGCGTATCTTCGATGTTTTTGCCGCGATGTTTTTGGATTCAGTCCGCGGGGTCTTAAAAACGGAAAATCAAAAATTGCATTCTAAGGGCCGTTTGAGTTAAAAATATGGCAACTGACAAAAACAATACATTATTTCGATGTTTCAAAAGGGCGGCATCGACTCATAAAATTGTTCAGGTTGAACAATAGCCGGGGCGCGAAAAAAAAATAAAAAAAATTAATTATTTGTAAAAAAAAACTTGCATAGTAGAATTATTGACAAGGTTTTCAACGGTTTTTGGTGAAGTGTGGCACATGAGCACATTCAAAAAAATCATCTTGTTTGGCGGTTCGTTCGATCCCATCCATGCCGGGCATGTGTGTGTGGCGCGCCATGCACTCGAAGCTCTGGGTGCCGGAAAGCTGATCTTTATCCCGGCGCATCGAAGCCCGCATAAGACAGACCCGCCCGTTGCCGGGCGGTATCGTCTTGCGATGATTCGCAAAGCGATTGAAGGCATTGACGATTTTTGTGTCAGTGATTGCGAGTTGATGCGCTCCCAACCCAGCTATACACTGGACACGATTTATTATTTCAGGGAACACTTTGGCGGCGATGCTGTTTTGCACTGGCTGGTCGGCGCTGACCAGTTATCGAGTTTTGACCGGTGGCATCGTGTCAACGAGTTGCTGGAACTCTGCCGTGTCAGTGTCATGGTTCGTGCGGGATACCCTCCGCCGGACTTCGGCCAGTTTAAGGGGGTCTTTCCGGAGGGCATTATCGACCGTCTGAAGAATGATATTGTCCAAACGCCCCGGATTGACCTCGATAGTACGGCCATCCGCAGCCAATTAGCCGCCGGCATGATCGGGACCGATGCATTGCCGGCGGGGGTTTTGCAGTATATAAAGGAAAACCACCTGTACGGTTATTCCTGATTTTTCGCTCAAAACCGCGTGAATCGAGGCCTTAAAGGGCTTTATAGAGCTTTTTCATTGACAGAGCCACTTGAATCTTTATAATAGAAAAGACGCATTCGGTCTGTTTATATCTATCGACGTAACCGTTTTTCCGGTATAGACTTAGACTGTATTTGCAGGGTATGGTCGGACTTATTTTTTGGAGATTATCGATGAGAGACAAACATTCCTTGGTATGGGTACTATTGGCGGGGTTGCTTATTGGTTCAACGCTGCATGCTGCCAGTCTGGAAAGCAACTGGAACGATTTTCTGCATTACACCGCGATTGGCCGCTTTGAGCTGGCCAAGAGCTATGCCGAACAGATTATTGACAGCCAGCCGGACCCCACATTATTGCTGGATTTGTCAGAGGCCAACCCGGAAGGGAGCCGTTTATTGCTGAAAATGAATGCCGACAGCGATGAGTTGCGCGAGGTCAGCGGCAAAATCCTCGATCTGATCGATCAGGGACGATACATCCGCCGAACGGACCCGAAGATTATTGCTCAGGAAATCAGTCGGCTCAGTACGACGATTCAGGGACGTATTAGGGCCGAACAGCGACTCAGGGACGCCGGCGAGTATGCGATTCCGCAAATGCTGGCGGCGATTGCCGATCCCGATCGCAAAAACGAGATGGCCTATATTACCGATGCCTTGCCTAAGATCGGCCGTCCGGCGATTCGCCCGTTGACCGCGGCTCTGCAGATGGACGATGTTGCAGTGAAGGTTGAAGTCGTCCGGGCACTCGGCAAAATCGGTTACTATGAACCGCTGCCGTACCTGAAATATATCATCGAAAAAAGCGACTCAGAGGGACTCAAGGCCCAGGCCGTCAGTGCGATTGAACGGATTGATGCCAAAGCCCTTCAGGTGCCTGCTGCGGAGTTGTTCTTCCGACTCGGAGAGAACTACTATAATCAGGATGACTCTCTGGCGACTGCGGCTGAATTTGATTTTGCCAATGTCTGGTTCTGGGATGCGGAGAAGGGGTTCCTGGTCCGGGAGGAAGTGAACAAGGATTATTTTGACGAATTGATTGCGATGCGGTCCTGCGAATGGACTCTCAAAGCGGATGCCTCGGTCGGAAAGGCAATTGGATTGTGGATTGCTGCCTTTTTCCGAGCCGAATCGGTGGATGTGCCCATGCCGCAATACTTCGGGGCCGGCCACGCCGATGCGATGACGTATGCGACGACGGCAGGGCCTGAATACCTGCATCAGGCACTGGAACGGGCGATTAAAGACAACGATGCCTATGTTGCCTTAGGCGTTGTGGAGGCCATGGCTGTCAACGCCGGCGAAAAGTCCCTGTTGTACCGGCTCGGAACCGAACAGCCGTTGGCAAAATCGCTGAGCTTTCCGGATCGCAAGGTTCGCTACAGTGCGGCCATTGCGTTTGCCGAAGCCAATCCGGTGAATGATTTTATCGGCAGTGCCCTGATTGTTGAAAATCTTGCTGAAGCGGTTCTCGGGCAGGATATTGACGAAATCGGCTCTGAAGCAGCACAGGTCTATGCGCTGCGTGCGGTTCAGGCGATGTATAAGCTGGCATTGGTGCGAAACAGGATTGTGGATTTGTCCGTGGCGATACCTGCCTTGATTAAAGTGACTCAGGAATCCGATCCCCAGTTGCGGGTATTGGCGGCACAGGTGCTGGCTTATCTGCAAAGCCCGGATGCACAGCGGGCAATCGCGGCTATGGCCATGGCCGATCAGAACGATAATACGGTTCGGATCTCGGCGTTCGGCTCACTGGCGTTATCAGCGAAAATCAATGCGAGCTTATTATTGACCGAGCAGATCGAAGCCATCTACGCCTTGGTCAGTTTGACCGAAGCCGATCCGGACCTGCGTGCTGCCGCGGCCGGTGCTTATGGTGCATTGAATCTGCCGAGCGAACAGGTCAAGAATCTCATTCTCGACCAGGCAAAATCTTAAAGGTCAGCCAAAATGGACTTGGTTTGAAAGGTCTGTCGGAGTGGACAACCGAAAAAAAAGGTTTGCCAATACGGACTACTATCGCGGAGCGATGCGATGGATGGGGGTAGGCATCGAGTTTTGCCTGGTGATCGGGATATTTTGCCTGATCGGCTATTTCCTGGACAAAAAAGAAGGCACTTCTCCGGGATGGATGATCCTGTTCTTTTTCATCGGTTTCGGTTTCATGATTTATACCATGCTCAAGCGAGCCAGAAAGGACGAGGAAGAACAGCGGAAGGCAGAGGAAGACCGTGACCGGCGTGAAGAATCGTGAATCAGTCTGTCCCCCCCGCAGGCGACGTGAGGCGGAAATCCGGTTTCCATACGCCAAGTTTTCCGGTTGGATGGTATTTTTGGTGATTGGAAGTCTCTTTATCTATCGCCTGAGCGAAACGGGCGGAAAATCAGCCCAAACTGCCTGCCTTTCGGCGATGGCAATTTCATTTCTTGCAGCATTCCTCGGGCTGATCCCAATTTATAAAGCATGGGGTAAAGACTTGTTTTGGGTTCTTATCAGTGTTTTTCTGTCCAGCACAATTCGACTGTTGATTGGATTCCTCGGTGCGGTTATAATTATTCTTTTTACAGACATACTGCGGACAAAATTTGTCGGCTTTTTGGGGTTATTTTATGTGGCGTTATTGGCCCTTGATACATGGCTGGCACTCTGGATCTTGCGAAATACAAAAGTAAACAAAGACGGCGATCAGGAAACAGTGGTTCATGGGAACATTTGGGATATTATTAGCAGGCATCGAAAACCCGCTTGAAGAAGTGGTCAGCCGGCCGATTCATGAGTTTACTATTGGTTCCTGGACCTTTGCGTTTACCAATCACATGTTTATGATTGCACTGGCGTCGATTGTGCTGATGATTGTGTTGCCGCTGGTGATTCGTCAGAAGGCCCTTATTCCTCGTGGCTTTAAGAATGCGATCGAAACAATTTGTGTCTATTTACGTGAAGACATGGCCCGTCCGATGCTGAAGGACCACACGGACCGCTATATCGGGGTGCTTTGGACACTGTTTTTCTTTATTCTGACAATGAACCTGCTGGGACTGACGCCGCTGGCTCAGATTGTTTGGCTTTTGCCATTTGGCCAAAACCAGCATTGGGGTGGGGCGGCCACTGCGAATATCTATGTAACGGGGACATTGGCAACCATTGCGTTCTTTTTGTTTCACGCGGCCGGAATTCGCGAAAAAGGGCTTGGAAAATATCTGGCGACGCTGTCGCCGAAAGTGCCATGGCTGATTATGCCGTTTATGTTCGTCATGGAGCTGCTCAGTTCCTTTGTGCGGCTGTTTTCGTTGGCGATTCGATTGTTTGCCAATATCTTAGCGGGACATATCCTGCTGGGTGTTTTGCTGGGTTTCATTATTATGTTTAAGAATTACATGGTTGCGTCGGCATCAATTATGGCCACAACCCTGATGAGTTTACTGGAGATATTCGTGGCGTTTCTGCAGGCGTATATTTTCGTGTTTTTGACGGCGATTTTTATTATGTTTGCTGTCAGCGAAGAACACTAATAGTTCATAGTTCATAGTTCATAGTTCGTAGTTTTTAGTTAAAGGACATTAACCTGATTTACTATTTTGGAGGTATTAGCGTATGTTGGAATTAATGAGTATCGCCCCAATGATGTTGGCGGAAATCATTGTAGACGACAAGGCATTTGGTCTTTTGGGTGGTTTATTAGGAACGGGTTTGATCGTGATGGGGTCGGCACGCGGCATCGGCCAGTTGGCCGGCAGCGCGGTCGAAGCCATTGCCCGCCAACCGGAAGCCGGAAACCGAATCTTTACGACGATGATCATTGCCGCGGCGTTGATTGAGGGTGTGACGCTGTTCGCGTTGATTATCTGTCTGCTGGCCGTCTTGGGATAAAAACCATTCAGAGGTGAATAAGCGAATGAGAATACGCGGAAAAACAGCGGTTCTGTGGATTATTTTCTTTGTGGCGCTGCCGGTCTTGGCGTCCAAAGAGATGGCGACCGAGGAAAGTACGCCCAGTGTCTTTGAGGGGTACTACGGCGAGGCGATTTGGACGCTGGTGTGGTTTTTTGTATTGCTGGTGGTGCTGTGGAAGTTCGCCTGGAAGCCGCTTCTGGCGGGACTGACGGGCCGGCAGGAATACATCGAAAAGCAGATCAGCGATGCGGAAAAGACCCGTGCTGAAGCCAAAAAAGTACTCGAAGAATACGGCGCCAAGCTGGCCGATGCCGAACGGCAGGGACGGGATATTATTTCCGTCCGCACCAAAGAAGCGGAAAAGCAGGCCAAAGATGTGATCCGGCAGAACCAGAAAGACATTGAGCAGATGAAACTTCGGGCAGATGCTGAGCTTGAGCGGGAACGCATCGATGCCGAAGACGGTCTTTGGACCCAGGCCGGGGATATTGTTCGCCGGCTGGGCGAGGAGATCTTTGGCAAGACGCTGGATGATGCGGACAATCAGAAACTGATTGACGAGGCGATCGCCCGGCTTAAGGGTCAGAAACCGGAATAATCAGCGATGGCACGAAATGCACGACATATTATTCACGAGATTTACAGTGACGTGATGTTTGAACTGGCCGAAGATGCCGGCCTGGTCGAACAGGTCATGGATGATCTCGATGCCGTTGCGGAGGTCATGAAAGAGGAGCCCGAATTTTTGTCGCTGCTGACTTTGGGGCAGGTCAAGGAAAACGAAAAGGCAAAGATGATTCGCCGGGTTTTCAAAGGACGCATCAATGACCTGACGCTGGATTTTCTGTGCGTGCTCGCCAAACGTAATCGTATGAATTTTGTGTACGGAATCGGCGATCGGTATCAGGTTTTGATGGATGAACGGAAAAACCTGCACCGTATCGAGGTGACACTGGCGAAAGAACCGACCGATGAGCAGGCCGAAAAGATTAAAGCCGATATCCGCGATGCCCTGAACGCCGAGATCAGACTTTCCGTAAACATTGATCCGGAAATACTGGGTGGGATCATTATCAAGAAAGGCGATCTGATGGTGGACAATTCCGTTCGCACGATTCTGAGCCGTACCGTTGATGCGATCATGATACGCTCCAAGGAAAAATTAAATATCAAAAACCCAAATACAAAATGACCGAGTTGAAAAGCTATGAAATTTGATGTTAACGAAATCAGCGGTCTGATCAAAGAAGAGGTCAGGCGATATAAAACACAGGCCGATGTTGCCAAAGTCGGCACAGTGTTGGAAGTCGGCGATGGCATCACCCGTGTGTATGGTTTGGACAACGCGATGGCCGGCGAGATGCTGGAGTTTGACGGCGGCGTGGTCGGTGAGGTGTTTAACTTGGATGAAGACTCGGTTGGCGCGGTGATCTACGGCGACTATACCAAGGTCCGGGAAGGGGCCGGGGTCCGCGGAACCGGCAAGGTGCTTTCAGTTCCTGTTGGCGAGGCGTTGCTGGGCCGCGTAGTCAATGCCCTCTGTGAGCCGATTGATGGCAAAGGTGTGATTCAGTCCGAGCAGACCCGGTTTGTCGAATTTGCCGCGCCGGGGATCGCTGAACGCCAGCCGGTCAAAGAGCCGCTGGCAACGGGCCTTAAAAGCGTTGACGCGATGGTCCCGATTGGCCGGGGCCAGCGTGAATTAATCATCGGAGACCGTAAAACCGGCAAGACCGCGATCGCGCTGGATACCATCATCAACCAGAAAGGCAAAGATGTCGTCTGTATCTATGTTGCCATCGGGCAGAAAGAGTCGACGGTCGCCGAGGTCGTGGCGACGCTGGAAGCCCACGGCGCGATGGAGCATACGATTGTTGTGATGGCGGGGGCTTCGGAAAGCTCTGCGATGCAATTTATCGCGCCGTATGCGGGCACAGCTATCGGCGAGTATTTCATGTATGATAAAAAAGGTCACGCATTGTGCGTCTATGATGACCTCAGCAAGCACGCCATCGCCTATCGTGAGTTGAGTTTGCTGCTGCGGCGTCCGCCGGGACGCGAGGCCTATCCGGGTGATATTTTCTATCTGCACAGTCGCCTGCTGGAGCGGGCGTCCAAGCTCAGCGATGAACGCGGCGGCGGGTCGTTGACCTCGCTGCCGATTATCGAGACCTTGGAAGGTCAGGTCTCGGCTTATATCCCGACCAATATCATTTCGATCACGGACGGCCAGATTTATCTGCAGCGGTCCCTGTTTTTGGCCGGTGTCAGGCCGGCGATCGATGTGGGCATTAGTGTCAGCCGTGTCGGCGGCAATGCCCAGCCCAAGGCGATGAAAAAGGTGGCTCCTAAATTGCGTCTGGATTTGGCGGCGTTTCGTGAACTGCAGGACTTCGCCCGTTTGGGCACGGAACTGGATGAAGCGGCCCAGAAACAGCTTGACCGTGGCTACCGGATGGTGGAAATCCTCAAGCAAAAGCAGTTTGCTCCCATGAGTGTCGCGCAGGAAGTCATCAGTATTCTTGCCGGATCTGCCGGAGTATTGGATGACATTGATGTGCATCGTGTGAATCACTTTATGGATGAACTGGTTTCGTGGATGGAACTGGAAGCGCCGGAGTATCTTGAGATGATTGAACAGATTGGTGACATTGACGAGAATCTGATGTCGGGCCTCAAAGATGCCGTCGAGGCCTATAAAACGATTTACAGGTTCTCATTCGGCGCATAGCTGCAAAAAGTTAAAAGTTAAAATCCAAAATGTAAAATTAAGGAACCGCCTTCGGCGGACTGAATAATAAAATAGCAGTCGGCGCAGCCGACACCTCAATTTTGACTTTTAGCATTTACATTTTGAAATAATTTTATGGCGAATACACGAAACATTCTGTTACGCCGAAACGCGGCGGCCAACATCAGCAAGGTCACCAGTACCATGGAGACCATCAGCTCGGTGCGCTATCGCCAGTATTATAATCAGTGGGCCGAAGGGCTGGCGTTCTATGATATGCTGGCGCAATTGGCCTATCTGATGGTCACGGCCCAAAGCAAAGTAGAGCATCCGCTACTGGAGGAGCCGAAAATACGATCCAATACCAACGCACTCATTGCCATCGGTTCGGATCGCGGTCTGTGCGGAGCTTATAATAATGAAATCTTCCGTCAAATCGACACCCACGTCCGGATGGCAAAGCGGTTCGGCCGGGAATTGAAGATTTACGCCAAGGGCAAAAAGGTTTTGGGCTACCTTGAACATCTTCGCATTAAGCCGGCGCATGTGTATGAAAATTTTTCCGAAGTCCCGACCGCTGAGCAGGCCAATGAAATCGGCGATTTTTTTACCAAAGAGTATCTGAGCGGCCGGATTGACCGCTTGGGAATTGTGTATAACCGGTTTTTCTCTCCGGCCAGCCAAAAGGCCCAGACATTGACCGTTTTGCCGGTGGTCGATTTGATCGATGACCTGACGACACGGGCCACGGTGATCTGGCCGTGGGAACTGGCATTTGAGGATTTTGAATTAAGCCCGTCGGCGGAAGATATCTTTGAAACATTGGCAGAAATGATCATTCGGACGTCTGTTTCCGGTTGTTTCTTGGAAGCGGCGGTCAGCGAGCATCTGTCACGGGTGGTCTGTATGCGGAATGCATCCGATAACGCAGACGATATGATCAAGGAATTAACCAAGGATTATAACCGTGCCCGACAAGGTCAGATCACGGTGGAGTTACTGGATATTGTCAGCGGTGTCGAAGCCGCGAAATAACGAGTCTTTATAGGTAAAGCATGAGTGGAAAAACAATGAATCGTGGACGAATCACACAGATTGTTGGAAGTACGTTTGAAGCGGAATTTGTGACGCAGATTCCCAGCATCTATAACGCGTTGGAAATTAAAAGCGAATTTGAGGGCGGCGTCATCGATGTGGTTGGCGAGGTCCAACAGCATTTGGGCGGCGGCCGTGTCCGTGCGGTGGCGCTGGGCAGCACGATCGGAATGCGGCGGGGGATGGAGGTTGTCGATACCGGTTCTCCGCTGCAGGTGCCGGTGGGCAAAGAAACGCTGGGACGGGTCTTTAATCTGCTTGGCAAGGTTGTTGACGGCGGCCCGGAAATCGAAGTTAAAGAAAAAAGATCGATTCATCACAAGTCCCCGAAGTTCACCAGTTTGACCGCCCAATCGGAGATGTTTGAAACCGGCATCAAGGTTGTGGACCTGCTCTGTCCGTTTGTTAAGGGCGGCAAAACCGGCCTGTTCGGCGGGGCCGGCGTCGGGAAAACCGTTTTGATTCAGGAGTTAATCGCACGCATTGCCACCCAGCACGGAGGGTATTCCGTCTTTGCCGGCGTGGGTGAGCGAACCCGCGAGGGAAACGACCTCTGGCTGGAAATGAAGGAAACCCACATCGGAAATACAGACGCGACGGTGCTGGACAATACCTGTCTGGTCTTTGGGCAGATGAATGAGCCCCCGGGAGCGCGTCTTCGTGTCGCCCTGACCGGACTGACCATGGCCGAGGCGCTGTGCGAAATGGGCGGCGAAACACTGCTGTTCATTGACAATATCTTCCGTTTTTCACAGGCCGGTTCGGAGGTATCGGCCTTGTTGGGACGCATTCCCAGTGCCGTGGGCTATCAGCCGACGCTGGCCAGCGAGATGGGGCAGCTTCAGGAACGCATTGCCTCTACCGTATCCGGCGCAATTACCTCGGTGCAGGCGGTTTACGTACCGGCCGATGACTTGACGGATCCGGCCCCTGCGACAACGTTTACCCACCTGGATTCATCCGTGGTGCTGTCCCGAAAGATCACGGAAAAAGGCATTTATCCGGCAGTCGATCCGCTGGAAAGTTCTTCGCGTATCCTGGACGTGAATGTGGTGGGGCAGGAACATTACGATGTGGCCCAGCGCGTGTTTGAATTTCTTCAGCGCTATCACAGCTTGCAGGATATTATCGCGATTCTCGGTATTGATGAACTGAGCCGGGAGGACCGCCAGATTGTCGGCCGTGCCCGTCGGCTGGAACGGTTCTTCTCGCAGCCGTTTATCGTGACCATGCAGTTTACCGGCATGGAAGGCAAATACTGCCCCGTGGCTGATACGGTACGAAGCTGCCGCGAAATCTGCGAAGGCAAATGGGACCATCTGCCGGAGCAGAACTTTATGTATATTGGAACTGTTGAAGAGGCCCAGGAAAAGGCACAGAAGAAGTAATTATGGTTGGAATTTCATACGGTAAATTTCGAGTCGTATTATTAACGCCAAAGGCCAAGTTGCTGGATTGCCGATGCGGTTCGGTGGTCTTGCCGGCCCATGACGGCCAGCTGGGGGTTTTACGAAACCATTGCCCGCTATTGTCGAAAGTGGGGTTTGGTATCATGCAGGTGCGTGAAATTCCGGACAGGTCCGATGCATTTTTTGTTATCAATGGCGGTTTTGCCCGTGTCAGCGAAAACCATATGACCGTTTTGGCATATGATGTCATCACCTTTGAAGGCAAGGATTCCGAAACGGTCGAGGCCATGGTCTCACATGCCCACAGCGTTGTTGCGGGACAGGAATATATCCGTACGCAGCAGGAGGCAATTGACATCAAAAAGGCCAAGTTTATCGTGCATATGGCGGAATTGGCTTCTGTTGGAGCCCCCGGCACAAGCGGCTAAAGAAAGCATTTGAAAAAAAGCCGAATATCAGCTACAATGACTTCATCTGGTTTTTGATAAGGCAGGCATGACGCAGGACGGCGAAAAAAACAAAGGAATGATTGCGAATTCGGTCGTGGACTCCTTTGTCCGCGGCCTCGATGAACCGCATCGGATGCTGGTCATTCTGAAAGCCCAACTTTATGGCGGGCAATGGGAACCGATGCTTGAAGATCTGCAGAATCGGCTGGAGGGGAAACCCTATATTTTTAAGCTGGCCAATCGCATTAAAGATGATATTGAGCGGATAGGCCGCTTAAAAACATTTGAAGATGAAAATGATGTAGACTTGGCTGATTACGTGAAACTGGAATCAGAAGAGTCCTGAAGGTGTGAGATATAAGGATTAAGACCATGAAAAAGCTGATTTCTCTAATATTTCTGACGGTGCTTTTCGGGTGGGCCGGTGCGGCGGGCGCCAAATCCGGATACATGGCTCAAAACAGATTGCCCCTGGTTTCGCCGGAACTGATTCAAGAGGCGGGTTGGACAAATAACTGGAAGATGAACCTGCCGCTTAAAAAGCATGAGCAGATTGACCGGATGGCTGTCCTGGGCCCGGATTTACTTCTCATGACCGATACCAATGTGATGTTCTGCATCGACAGGCAAAGCGGTTGGACGCGATTTACAAAACAGTTAACCGCAAGCCGCCTGCCCGTACAAAAGCCCTTCTATTATGACAATCAATATTGGTTTGTGGTTGGCGGTGAAATGCTGGTGTTTGATCCTGCGGTTGGGGACTTCGTGATAAAGGAAAAAATCACTCGAATCGGCAGCGGCGCCAAATGCGGACTGGCGCGAAATAAAGATTTCATCTATATCAGCGGCTCTGACAATCGTCTTCATGCAATCAACGTGGACGGTTTCTGGCAGCAGTTTACGGCAACCGCCGATAATGATTCAGCGATTATTTCTGTTGTGGCGACAGAGGAAATTGTCGTATTTGCAACACAGGCCGGCAATGTCGTTGGGATGAACCCCGCGAAAGCCGAAAAGCGTTGGCAGTTTGATACGACCGGAGAAATAAAAGGGCAGCTTGTTCTGGACGGCCGGGATGTTTATGTGGGAAGTTTCGACACCAAGCTTTATAAGTTGAGTCTCGCGGGGAAGCTTCTTTGGAATGCGCCGTTCCATTCGGGCGCCCCGATTCGGGATTCTTTCACCGTTGGCGGCGATGTTATTTACCTGTATAACGAACTGAACGGGCTTTACGGAATCAATAAGCAGACCGGCAAGGCGATATGGCAGGTTCCGCTGGGGAAGGCCATGGTTTGCGAGACGCCCGAAAAGGCCTTTGTATTTGTGGCGCCGGGGATCATCAAGGTGATGGACAACCGGACGGGCAAGGAACTGTACTCGGTGAACTTCGCCGGCGTTCAGCAATACGCGATGAACACCACGGATTCGACAATGTATGTGGCCGACGATAAAGGGCGGCTGATGAGTATAACAGTAAAATAATCAATCGATAGAATAAGGGATTGCAGGCAATGGATGTAAAGATTCAAAGGGCGTTGATTAGTGTCTCGGATAAGAATGGAATCGTTGACTTTGCGGCCGCTTTGGAGGCAATGGGAGTTACCATCATCAGTACCGGTGGAACGGCAAAAACGCTTTCCGAGGCGGGCATTGAGGTGGTCAGTGTTGACTCCGTAACGAATTTCCCCGAAATGATGAATGGCCGGGTCAAGACGCTGCATCCAAAGATTCATGGCGGGCTGTTGGGCTTGCGGGATAACGCTGAACACGCCGCGGCAATGAAAGAACACCGGATCGAGCCGATCGATCTGGTCTGTGTGAATCTGTATCCGTTTGAAAAAACGATTGCCAAGCCGGGATGCACACTCGAAGAGGCGATTGAAAATATCGATATCGGCGGCCCCAGTATGGTTCGTTCCGCCGCGAAAAATAATAAGTTCGTAACCATTGTAACCAATGTCGCTCAGTATGACGAAGTCATTGAGGAAATGAGGAACAACAACGGAGCGACCCGCCAGCAGCTCCGAACAGAGCTGGCACGGGCGGCCTTTTCTCTGACGGCTTCCTATGACGCGGCCATTTCCAAATATCTGAACGCGCAGGCCGGCGATATGTTTCCAAATCGTGTCTCTCTGGCGTTGGTTAAAGAACAGGAGTTACGTTACGGCGAAAATCCCCATCAGGCGGGGGCATTTTACAAATTGGCCGACAGTAAAGAAGTCAGCGTCGGCACTGCGAAACTGCTCGAAGGCGGCACGCCCATCAGCTTCAACAATCTGATGGATGCCAACGCGGCGTTTGAACTCTGTAAGGAATTCGATGAACCGGCTGCTGTGGTGGTCAAGCACATGAATCCGTGCGGGTGTGCGGTTGATAAGGATATCGCCATGGCTTATGAAAAAGCGTATCTGGGCGACGTGGTGAGCGCTTTCGGCGGCATTGTGGCACTGAACCGTAATATGGATAAGGAACTGGCGACTGTGATTATGGAATCCTATGCCCGGTTCGGCAAGGCACACGGCGCCATGGGATTCTTCGCGGAAGTCATTATCGCTCCGTCGTATGATAAAGACGCCATCCAGACCATTCGCACACTGAAAGCATGGGGCCAGCGGGTTCGGTTATTGGAAACGGGTCCGATTGACCGCACCAAGAGAGATTCTGCAGAATATGACGTCCGTTGCATTGTGGGCGGGATGCTGCTCCAGCAGCGGGATTTGGTCGGATGGGAAAAGGAGGGACTCACTTTCCCGACCAAGCTCAAGCCCACCCCGGAACAACTGGAAGACCTGCGGATCGCATGGCTGACCGCCAAGCATGTCAAGAGTAATACGATTACGCTGGTCAACGGGAAAAAGCTGGTCGGTGTCGGCGCCGGGCAGATGAACCGCGTCGAGTCCGGGCTGATTTCCTTCAAGATGGCCGGCGACATGGCCAAAGGGGCTGCGATGGGATCGGATGCATTCTTCCCATTCCCAGACAATGTCGAAAACGCCGCCAAGGCAGGCGTGGCGTGTATCGTTCAGCCCGGCGGGTCCAAGAAAGACGATGAAGTCATCGCCAAATCCGATGAACTGGGCATCGCGATGGTCTTTACCGGAAAACGCCATTTCAAACACTAAATCTATAGTTAATCCTCCGGCTTTGCCTGTGAGAATCGAAAAGGCTCTTACTTTATGTACTCAGAAGTTACCGAGTAATTACATGGAGATGGTATTACGCAATGCTTCGGTATCGTGATAAACTGATGATCATCCTGCTGGTTGCCGGTTGTTTCGGCATCGTTCTTTGGCGGTTGTCCACCGTTGGCTCGAAGATGAATGCTCTATTGCCGGAACGGCATTATCGCTTCATGTTCGATACACAACTTCAGGGGCACGGCGAGGATGTTACCGTCCGGATGACCCTGCCGATAGAAACAGCCGGCCAGGTTATTCGGGACGAGACGCTCAAATCGTCAAACTTTCTGTTTTCCATTGAGAACGCTTCGAGCTACCGGTACGGCATGTGGGTAGGCCGGCAGGTCAGCGGCCAGCAAAACTTGGGGTATGCCTGTACCGTTCGAACCAGCCAGGTCCGCTATGAACTGGCTGAGTCGCTGACGCTGCCTGAGAGTTACCCCGCCGAGGTGCAGGCTTACCTGTTGCCGACTGAAACGATCCAGGCCGATTCAGAGGAGATCGCGACCCTCTTTGAAGTGATCGT
This sequence comes from Phycisphaerae bacterium, assembly GCA_029858345.1. Classification (GTDB taxonomy): domain Bacteria; phylum Planctomycetota; class Phycisphaerae; order Sedimentisphaerales; family Anaerohalosphaeraceae; genus 4572-13. The sequence continues at coordinate 10,929 of JAOUFG010000005.1, read as the reverse complement.
TCCGGCGAATCAGCGCGGCAATGTCACCGCCGTTATCCAAAAGGCCTACGATTATTGTCACCGTTCCATTAAATCCGTGACAATTACCGGCACAACGGATGCACTGACCTGTTTGCGTCTGGGCGAAGCATCCTGCGGGGGTAAATCACGGTTGTTCGCGGCATTGCTGCGGCATGCGGGGATTCCCGCGCGACTGGTCGGCGGACTGATTCTCAAGGACGGGGTGTGGACCTCCACGCATCTTTGGGTTGACGCCTGGGTGGCGGGGCACTGGGTGCCGTTTTGTGTGCTGAATGATTATTTTGCGGAAAAACCGATGCGCTATCTGGTTTTATATTATGGTGAATTGCCGCTGCTGACTCACAGCCGGGATGTGAACTTCCGCTATACCTTTACGGCTGAATCGGTTCTTGCCGCGCCGGAAGATACGGCGGGCCTGAGCGGGTTGTTAAACCTTTGGGGCCTGTTCGAGCAGGTTCATCTTCCGATTGAAATATTGAAGGTCATCCTGCTGTTCCCCATCGGCGCGCTGGTGGTGACTTTTTCCCGCAATATCCTGGGCGTGCTGACGTTTGGGGTCTTTGCTCCGGCCCTGCTGGCGGTGGCCTTTCATGGGACCGGACTGATGTGGGGCGTGATACTGTTCCTGGCGATCCTGGCCATCGGAACCCTGGTGCGTCTTTTCCTAGAGCGTTTTCAGCTGCTTCAGACGCCGCGACTGGGCATCATGCTGACGGTCACATCGCTGACCATGCTGGGAATTTCGATCCTGAGCGTTGCCAAAGGACTGACTTTGTCAAGCCGCGTCAGCCTGTTTCCGCTTGTGATTATTTCCATGACCATTGAGCGTTTCTCGGTGATGACCGAAGAGGACGGCCTGGCGGCCGCGATCAAGGTTTGCATCATGACGGTGCTGGTGGCGTGTTTTTCCTATGGGGTGATGACTTCAGACGTCCTGGGGGCCATTATCCTTGCCTTTCCGGAATCGATATTATTGGTTCTTGCGCTGTTCTTTATCATCGGCCGGTGGCCGGGCCTGCGGCTGCTGGAATATGTCCGCTTCAGAGAGTTTATTTCGGAACACCAGAAATGATTCGTCGATTTGTGAACGGGATTCGAAGTCTTAACAACGTCGTGCTGGGCATTAATGCCCGTAATCTGGCATGTGTGTATCCGCTCAATCCCCGCCGCTATTTTCCCCGTGCCGATAGCAAGCTTTTATGCAAGCAACTGTTGACCGAACGCCGGATTCCGCATCCCTCGACGCTGGCCGTTTATAACCAATATCGCGATCTGCAGTACCTGCAGACGGACATCGAGAAACTGGACGGTTTTGTCATCAAGCCCGAACGCGGTTACGGAGGACGCGGGATTCTTGTCGTCAAAAGGAATTCTGAAAGAATCCTTCAGACCGGCGGGAAACCTGTTGACATCGAGCTGCTTCGCACGCACATTTATCGGATTCTGACCGGATGTTTTTCGCTCGAAAAAGTCTCGGATTCGGGATTTATCGAACAATTGATTGTGGCCGACGATACGTTCGCGGATATCTCGTTTGGGGGGCTGCCGGATATTCGCATTATTTTATACCGGCAGGTTCCCGTAATGGCCATGGCCCGGGTGCCGACCGCCGAGTCCGAGGGTCTGGCCAATCTGCACCAAGGCGCGTTGGGACTGGGTATCGATTTAAAGACGGGTATCACGACAGGGGCTGTTTACAAAAACCGCCTGGTGAGCCATACCCCGGATACAAATAAGCCGCTGGCCGGCATTCAGATTCCCTTCTGGAAAGAGATTCATGAAATGGCCGTACGAAGCTCGCAAATTTTCGGTCTTGGATACCTAGGTGTGGATATTGTGATAGACCGATGGCAGGGGCCGATGATGATCGAGGTCAACGCCCGTCCCGGTCTGAATATCCAGCTGGCCAATGCTTCAGGTTTGATACCCCGGATTCCGTGGGAGGCAAATTAATGATTCACAAGAAAAGCGACATCTTGTTTACCCTGATCATGCTGACGACGATAGTCTTGATACTCTGTTTCCTCGAATACAAAGTTGTTTTTGAGGTCCGTCCATCCCCGATCCTGATCGACGGCGCCCAACCGCCGGCCGCGGTGGCACAGCGGCCTGTAGCGGGCTTGGCTGATGACGCGTATATCGATGCGGGCGATGATACATTGACTGGCTCGGTGGATCCGGTGCTTTCGGAGGCCGCACGGCTTAAGGATGAAGGCTATCTGGACGCTGCGATGTCGATGCTCGAGCGGCTGCATAGTCAGGATCCTGAAAACGAGGAAACCCTCAATGCCCTTGTGTCCGCCTATATCGCATCCGATCAGTTGCAGAATGCCGATCAGATGCTGACCAAGCTGCTGGAACTGGATACCGAAAACGCCCGCCTTTATTACAACCAGGGCGTCCTCCGATCGTTGCAGGGCCGGTCCGCCGATGCCGTGGCGTCCTATACCAAGGCGCTGGAACTGAGTCCGATGCATACGCGGGCGCACTATAATATGGGGGTAATTCACCTGAAAATGGGCGAGTTAGAACAAGCGGAGGAAGCTTTTCGTTCGATTATACGGTATGACCGATCGGCGGCATCGGCCAAGGCGTATTTCCAGCTGGGTTATATTCTGTCCCGGCAGCGCGGCAAGCGTGAAGAGGCGATCGCGGCATATCGTCAGGCTACCGTGCTGAAACCGGACTACATCAAAGCAAGGAACAACCTCGCGATTCAACTGGAAAAGGCCGGTGACAAGGAAGGTGCGATTGCCGAACTGATAAAAGCGGTTCAGCTGGATCCGACGGCGGCCGGGTCATTGTACAATTTAGGGCGGCTTTATTCGGATACCGACAGACTTGACGAAGCCGCCAGGTACTATCGACTGGCGGCCGAGGCGGACCCGTCACTGATCAAGGCATTTTTTGATCTGGGCGTGGTCCAAGAAAAACGCGGCGAGCTGCTGAAGGCCGTTGACGCTTATGAATCCGTTTTGGCCGCCAAACCCAATCACCTTGGAGCGGTCATCCGGTTAGGAAGCTTATACCAACAGACCAATGATCTCAAAAAAGCGGAGACGTTTCTTAAACGCGCCCTGGCCCTTGATCCGAAATACGCCAGTGCCTGGGACGGTTTGGGGGCTCTGTACGCGAATCAAAACCGCTACGAGAAAGCGTTGGAACATTATAATAAAGCGATCAACCTGGACCCGGAAAACATCCCGTCGTATTTCAACAAGGCTGTTGTGCTTGAGGCGCTCAACCGCAGCAAGGAGGCGGCTGAGGTATACAAGGAGATTCTTAAAAAAGATACGGCTCACTTAAAGAGCCGATGCCAACTCGTGCGGCTGTATGCCGGCACGGGGGATTTCAAAAAAGCGGCGGATCAGGTGGTCCGGCTTGAAAAACTGGCCCCCGACAATCGCGAGGCATTGGCCGCGATTTCCTATGCGTATATGAAGATGGATCAGCCGGGCGAGGCGCTTGAGCGACAGAAAGTGCTTGTTCAGATCAGTCCGCAGGAAGTCGCAACGTGGACGATCCTGGGGCAGATTTATGACCGGATGAAGCGTTATGCCGAAGCGATCGATGCGTACAAGTCGGCCCTGGAGCGAAGTCCGGACGATGTGGAAGTTCTGAAGGCCATTGGTCAGGCGTACAAGAACAATGCCGACCCGAATCAGGCTCAGGATTATTTGGACAAGGCCCGTCAGCTGGAGGCACAACAGTCGAAAACCCCTTCGAAGAAACAATAAAAAAAGCCCGGCCTTATGCCGGGCTTTTTAATTGATTCCGTATTTGATCCAACTACTTTTTTGTCCGGGCTGTGGGCAGTCCGGCCGCTTTGCGGAGTTTGTGGACCATGTCGGTTTTTTCCCACGTAAAATTGGGGTGATTTCGGCCGAAGTGCCCATTACGGGCGGTTTCCTGATAGATGGGCCTTTTTAATTTAAGATGATTGATAATTCCTTTGGGTGTCAAGGGGAAGAGCTCTATAATCAGTTTTTCAATCATGGTCTCATCGATTTTCGCTGTACCTTCTGTATCCACCAATACCGAAATGGGCTTGGCGACACCAATGGCGTAGGAAAGCTGCACTTCGCACGCATCGGCCAGTCTTGCCGCGACGATGTTCTTGGCGATGTAACGTGCCATATAGCTGGCACTGCGGTCCACCTTGGAGGGATCCTTGCCGCTGAACGCGCCGCCGCCGTGACTGCCGCGTCCGCCGTAGGTATCGACAATGATCTTTCGTCCGGTCAGGCCGCAGTCACCCTTGGGGCCGCCTACGATAAATTTACCCGTAGGATTGACATGAACAATCATCTTTCTATCAATCAGTTTCTTCGGAAGAACCGGCATAATGACCTGGTCAAGGATTTCTTTTTTGATCGTTTTGTATTTCACATCAGCCGTGTGCTGCGTGGAAATCACGACGGTATGAATCCGCTTGGGCTTTCCGTTCTCGCCGTATTCGACGGTGACCTGACTTTTTCCGTCCGGCCGCAGCCAGGGCAGCTTTCCGTTTTGCCGTACTTTGGCCAATTGGTCGGTCAGTTTATGAGCTAAATAAATCGGCATTGGCATCAGGGCTGGCGTTTCCCGGCAGGCGAACCCAAACATCAGCCCCTGGTCACCGGCGCCCTGTTCGCGGTGGAGCCCTTTTCCTTCGGTAACGCCTTGTGAAATATCGGGGCTTTGTTCGTCGAGCGTGGTGATGACGGCACAATTCTCATAATCAAAGCCGATAGCCGGGTCTGTATATCCGATTCCTTTGATGGTTTTTCGAATAATCCCGGGGATGTCCACATAAGCGGTTGTGGTGACTTCGCCGGCAACCATTGCCAACCCGGTTGTGACCAGCGTTTCGCAGGCGACCCGGCTGTTGGGGTCATGGGACAGCATCGCGTCCAAAACCGCATCGGATATCTGGTCGGCAACTTTGTCGGGATGTCCCATGGTGACGGATTCACTCGTGAACAAGTGTCCTCTGCCGTTGGAGCGGGTATTCATTGTTTTATTGATCTTTGTCATTTTACTCTCCTATTGACCAAGCTGATACAATTAATGGGAATGCGAAGTATATCCGCAGAAGGGGGTACAAATCAAGAGATAATCTTTGGGAAAATGGGATAGCCAAGGAAAAGCGGCTTCACGGCCCGGGGGCTATCGGGACTCGTTTAGATGCCAGTCAACTTCAATAAATCTGATTTTGAATGGGGCTGTTTCAAGGTAACGAATGTCCTCTTGGGACAGGTAGGGCAGGATGAAATTCAGCCAGGTACGCTCTTCTTCTTTGCGGTCACGGAATTTTTTAATCGTGGCGTACTCTGACGCCAGAAAAGTATTTTTGTATGCCTGAAAAAGATTTGACAAATAGAGAATGTTATTATCTTTGTCCCAGCGTACTCCTTTGCTGGCGGCAAGATATCTTTTAACCTGGTCCTCCAACTGTTCTTTGAGGCGTTCAGCCTGATAGGGTTCATTTCGAAGGGTTGCTCCGCCAATGGAGGCATTCGACAGGGCAAAACAAATGCGGGGGTCTTTATAGCGTTTCAACAGAAAGTTCTGTTCGATTTCCCGCAGATTATACTCTTCCCGCTGGATATCAAAAAATTCCTTCTCCCAGGCCCCGGTAATTTGCATGATGCTGTTGTCCGGATACAGGATATTCCACCACTTTGGCTGGATTGGATAATATCGCAGGATCAGTTCAATTGTACAGAAATTGTAGGTGTTGATCCAGAACGCCATACGGTCTTCTCTCGAAAGACTCATCAGGATCGCGGGGTTCAGTTGCTTTAATTCTCGCTTTGCAGCCAAGATGTCATAGCGTTTTCGCTTCAGGGTACTGTATTTGACAAGCCCGTCGTCGGTCACCAACTCCGGCGTAAAAATACCTTCATACGCCTTATTGATCAAAGCAAAAGAAGATGGATTCAGTTCAAAAATGTCATCGTCGTTTTCAGAAGCGGGGGCGTTCGGGTCCGGCGAACCCGTTGGGGCTGGAGCAGAAGCGGTCTCGGACGAATTGGGATCATTTCTGTCCGGGGTATCCGGTTTTGCGGAGCGATCGGGCTTATCTTCAGCGGCAGCCGTTGAAAGCCGGAACGCGAACAGTCCGATAAGGCAAGCCAACAGCGCAAGTGTGACAATATGTTTCTTATGTGTATAAAAAAGTACCATTTTCACCGTTTAAATCCGCTTATTGGAACACAAAAAAGAATATTATGATCGTAAATCGTATAGCTATAATACTAATTTTATACCAAAACAGTTCGGTATTCGAATGAATTCTTTTTCACTGTAATCAATGTGTTTTCTCGACAAGAACTCGCTTCAACTTTACTGTAGATTACAAAACCGGCTGAAATACCAAAAAAATACGCTGTTTTTACGTAATTTTCTTGATAAAATCTAAGCTTATTGGTACTTTCTTAACCTTTCGCAGCGGAGGTGTAGCTCAGTTGGTAGAGCAACGGCCTTTTAAGCCGTTGGTCCTGGGTTCGAGTCCCAGCACCTTCATTTTGTAACCCTTTTTCTTACAAGTTGTTACGAGGGTTCCGAAAATATGCGACCGATTTTCATTTCCGAAAAGGCGGATTTTTTGGGATGTTAAGCGGAATGCCGGAGCGTATCAAGTCGGCGATTATGGCCCACGCTCATACATGCAAAAACAATTGACACGGATAGACCGATTGGGTATAGTCAATGTATAACAAAGCTCCTTCTGCCGCTCGTAGTGTTTGAGAGGACGCTCTCATACCATCGCTACGGGCGGTCTTTTTGTGTCTCCATTTACCCACGCCACTCCATCGTCGCTCTAATCGGAGTATCCGCCCTGCGATGCACCATAAACAGCGAAATGCTTTAGGCAGGCAGCGAGGGGTATCCGGGGCGGACAGGTCATTTCCTTGATAACTTCTTACTTTCGCCTGTGCTACAAGTGACCCCAGATAGGCATCAATCTTTGATTCAATCGCGAGGTCAGGGTTATTGGCTTAGCTTGGGTGGAATTGACATCCAAGTTGGGCGCATACAAACAAGACAAAAATGGCCAGAATTGCATGGTATTTCATTTTCTTTTCCTTTTGCTGGAAAAGTCGAAACTGAAAAGAAACCGATTGTTATATTAATAAAATTGTATTTTTGGTCAAGAACTATTTGGTTCTTGTGGGCAAATCTGCTATACTCTAATACGGTACGAGGGGTGTTTTGCCAAGACACCGGATGTCGAATCTGTGGCGGGTCAGGGTGGATTGCTTTTGTCCGAGATACAGAAAGGTTTTAATGAGGGTATCATTATTCGCCATAATAATAGTTTTTTTGTTTCTGTCAACACAGGTACCCGCAGGGGTCATCTGGGAAGACACTTTCAGCGACCCCAACCTCGACACGACCCTGTGGACACCTGAAGTTGGGGGTCACGGATGGGGTAATGGCGAACTTCAGTATTATACAAGCCGCATCGATGGTGCCAGCGGTGCGAATGCTTACATTGAAAATGGCAATCTTGTCATCGAGGCACGGCAAGAAGAATATAGCGAAAAGCAATTTACATCGGCGAGGTTGAGCACCAAAGGTACCTTGGCCTATAAGTATGGTACACTGGAAGCCCGTATTAAATGCCCCGATCTGGCCAATGGTCTCTGGGCGGCATTCTGGCTGCTGGGAAACACCATCGATCAGGTTCGCTGGCCGGCGTGCGGGGAGTTGGATATTATGGAAATGGGTTCCGCCGAAGCGATCAGAGAAGAAGCCGTGAACCGCAAAGTTACGGCTGCAGCGCATTGGGAGAGCGGCGGCAAAACGGCAGATTACAGCAAAAGTGCGCTCACTGAAAAAGCAGACAACGATGACTATCATGTTTTTAAGCTTGAGTGGACGCCGAAATTGATGGCGGTGTCCGTGGATGACACTTCTTTTTGGGAATTTGATATCAGCGGCGGCGAGCGGGCTGATCTGGAAGAGTATCACAAGCCCATGTTTATTCTTCTGAACCTGGCTGTGGGCGGATGGAACTATGTTGGGATAACCGATCCCAATGAGATCACCGCCTTGATGCCGGCGAAAATGTATGTCGATTGGGTTCGTCTGACGGCCAATGAATGGACGGAATTTTTATATACGAAGGAAAACACCCAAATTGAACGGGATGATGAGAAGAGACCCTGTCTATCAAGCAGGGATACAACGGACTGAATTGGGGTAGTAGATGTTTTTAAGAACGTATAGGTTGCGGATTTTGGAAATAGTATGCGGGAGACAGCTTTCCGTCGCCTTGCTATTTGGGGCGTTGTTCTTATTTTCCTGTGCGGCAAACGCGGAGTTGTTGAACAACGGCGATTTTGCTTCGGGTAGTTCCAATTGGACTATAATCGACGGAGGTATATGGTCTGATTATGGTTCCAACGCCCTCAAGGTTTGGGCTACAGGCGGTCAGTGGGATGTAGGATTTGCATACCAGGGGGTTTCAGTAATACCGGGTGAGACCTATACCATGAGCGCCGACGTCTTAAACTCCAGTTCTGAACCCCTGCCCGGTACTGGCGGAAAGGCCTTTATTAAGTTAGAATTTTTTGACGAATACGGGACAATAATTAACGGCCCCTACGGAACCGAACTCGACAGTATTGATGGTACAGCAGTACTGAATACATGGCTTCCTTTGAGTGGTTCAATGACGGCACCGGCCGGTGCAGCTACAGTTAACGCTATACTTATGGTGCAGGATACAGGCGGCGGGACATCCGTTGCATGGTTTGATAATGCCTCCTTGATCGGTCCGGATCTCGATGTTATAAACAGCCCGGATTACGATAATAGCTTAAGAGTGGACTTTGCAGACTTTGCTAAATTGGCAGGAGTTTGGCATCAAACCTCCAGCACATATAACCTTAGCGGCAGCAATTTCATTGACTTAGAAGATCTCCAGCTGTTGGCCAGTGCTTGGCTTGATCAAATCACACCTTATCCGGGCTATGAGCTGTTGTGGTCAGATGAGTTTTATGGCCCTGTCCTGAACTCACAAAACTGGACCTATGAAACGGGAACCCGTGGCGATGGGTGGGGTAACTGGGAGTGGCAGTATTATACGGACCGGCCGGAAAACTGCAGGATTGAAGACGGCAAACTCATTATCGAAGCCCGAAGAGAAAACTATGGGGGCATGGATTATACGTCTGCCCGGATAAAAACTCAGGGCAAACAAAGCTTTCAAAACGGGCGGATTGAAGCGCGGATCAAAATGCCTGTCGGCGGTCACGCGATCTGGCCGGCGTTCTGGATGCTGGGAGATGATATTACCAGTGTCGGCTGGCCAGCGTGCGGTGAGTTGGATATCGTCGAGATGATGAGCGATCCGGCTAATGCTCTGGGCACAATTCATTATGGCAGTTCTCCGGATCCTTATATTCATGAGTCCAATGGTGGCGACGATTCAACGGTTGGCAACATGTCAAGCGATTTCCATATTTATGGGGTTGAATGGGATTCGAATCAGATTCGTTGGTACCGGGACGATGTGAATTATTATACGACTTCGACATGGTGGAGCAGCAGCGGTCCCTATCCGGCACCGTTTGACCAGCCGTTTTTCATCATCCTCAACTTTGCTGTCGGCGCCCATTGGTGGGATAAGGCTACCACAGAATCTACCGTTGCTTTTCCGCAGCAGATGGCGGTCGATTATGTAAGGGTGTATCAGAAAAGCACACCGTAAACTACTATTGACACAAGTGCTTTCTGGGTTGGAGCGGACAGGACTAGCGGTGTTTCTTTAAGGCAGGGGCCTTTAGTTTTTTCAGTAAAACTTCTTTTCTGCCATCGTGTGTTTTGACAATTGCGTTGCCGCCGCGAGTCAGGCCGTCAAAGACACCCGCATCGACTAAGTCCCACAGTGCATACTTTGCCTTTCCGTCAACGGTAAACAGGCCGAAATGGCCTTCTGAGCCGTCAGGGCTGTCGCTTTTCCAGGGTTCGTCAAACGCTTCAAAATAAAAGCATGTCAGGTTGCTTTCGGTGGTCCATTTTCTCACAGCATTATAAAACAGCTTTGCATTGTATTCACTGGCCGCACAGGTGCCATCATTGCCATAAAATGAGTCATCCAGACTGGCCCACCCGGTTTCGCCGATGTGGATGTCTTTTTTGATGCCGTTTTCTCTTAGATAGCGGTTGACCGCATCATATTGAGCGACCTGATGCGCAATGGCCCGCTTGACGGCACGGGCGGCCTGTTCTGTCATTGGCAAATCGGCTTCTTCTGCCGGCGCGGCCCATTTCAGTGCGGGGTCATAATAGGTATCATGAAAGGCATAAGTATGCAGCGAAACGAAATCGACCTGCTTGAGAAGCTCAAGCAGATCATCGTTGTGATAACTTTTCTGCCCGCCGAGGGCGGCCCAGTTGTCCGAGGTGGTGACCAGCGTTTTAGCCGGCATCCGGCCGCTGGTTCGGGCCTCTTTGAGGGTGTTGACCCACTTAAGGATAGTTGCGGCCGGTACAAAATGGGCCTGCCAGGTGACCATGGCCTCGTTGCCGACGGCGATGATCTTGATAATATCGGGATACTGATGGGCCATTTCAATGGCTGTATCAATTTCGCGTTTGTTAAATGCAAAATCCTCTTTGCTGTGGTCCGGCGCGGGGCCATGGGCGCCTTTGCAGGTGATCCACGCTCCCAGCATGACAACCATCTCAAAATCCGGGTTTTCGTCTTTTAACTGCCGGATCGCCTGCAGCATTCGGGATGTCTGAGGGTAATTCTGTGTGTTGTAGGTCCGCAGCAGTTTAATCCCCATAGAAAATATGGAACGACCGGCCCTGCGATTGTAAAGGGTCGTCATAAGCCGATAGTGCTTATGCGATACGGTGGCGTGTGGCCACTGAAAATCGCGGGTTATTACCTTGCGGCAACAGAGCCGC
>JAOUFG010000080.1 GCA_029858345.1 Phycisphaerae bacterium | reverse complement strand
CCACATTATCACGGCTGTCCCATACAGCCTGTGGAGAACCTATTTATACCATAATATACGATGGCGCAAGTCTTTTATTGAGACTTTCTCAAAAAATGCGAAACTGTATTACTGGAAACGGCACTAAGTAGAGCATTGAGGCAATAAGGTATATTGCTCCTTCAGAGCGGTCTTCAATAAAACCATCAAAAAGAGAGCACAGCAGTGAATCCGCTGTGCTCTCTTGTGAGATTTAAATCGCTTTGACTATTCGCCTTTGATGTCGATCTTTTTGGCTTTGCTTTCGGGGGCGGGCGTTTTGGGCAGTTTGACTGTCAGAACGCCCTTCTTAAACGCCGCATCGATCTTGTCCTGATCCACTTCGGCGGGCAGCGCGATCGACCGGCAAAAGCTGCCGTAAGAGCGTTCGGTCAGGAACCGTTCGCCTTCTTTTTCTTCGTGCTCGGTTTTCTTTTCGCCCTTGATCGTCAGCACATCGTCGTGGAGGGTAATCTCGACATCCTTTTCATCCATCCCGGCCAGTTCGGCACAGAGGGTGATATCGGTGTCGGTTTCGGCCACGTCCATGCGGGGCATGAACGCTTCGGTGCCGCGTGTCAGGGCCCGCAAAGGGCTCAGCGAAAAGTCGCCAAAATCGCCGAAGAAATCGTCGAACATCCGGTTCATCCGGCGCTGCAGCGTCGAAAGAGGATAGCTTTCCTCACTGGGGCGAATGCCCACATTCCGTCTGCGATTTTTCCAAGGTACCATTTCCTGAAAGACCATTGTGTCATCTCCTTTCTTTTATAAAGTGATTACATTTGAAATTCCCGTTTCTGCGCGTCTGAGTAGTTTTACAGTCCCAAGCTTCGAGTTTCCTCGCGGGAACTTACCACCCTAAAGGGTGTATTGTTAACATTTTTAATTCTTTTATACGCCATGTATCTAAAGTACAAACAGCGTGCCAAATTCGACGGATTTTCCATAAGCTGTTTATTTGAAATGATTTGTGGAGATTTCGCGCCATTTCGCGAAATGTCCGCCCCCGGGGTTTCTGCCAATTTTGCACCCCCGGCAGTCTTTCATTTTGACAGGTCCCCAGGATGATTCATGCCCGCACCACTATCGGGCTATCTCAATATGCGCTAAATCTAAACCAAATCGATTCTTAAATGGGGCTTTTCGGGCAAAAGCCGAAAAACGACAATGCCGCTCCTAAGAGTATGATCACAGTCGCCCAGAGATTGAATAGGTTTTCTTTCACCATGGCTTTGGTCAGTGCCATCATCAGCTTTGGGCATACCAGGATCAATAGGCCCTTGATTAGCGCCAGCCAGCCGATAACGGAGAGGACCATGGACCAATCGTGTGTGCAGCCAATACCGCGATGGGCCAGAATCACAAAACCGATCGCCAGAGCCGACACCCCGCCGATGTACATCGCGGCGGCGTTCTCGGCGAAGTCGGTGAACAGTTTCTTGTAAAAGCCGGGGTTGATCAGCATTCCCACCCCGACAGCAAGATACACGACCGAAAAGAGTTGAAAGATTTGAGCATCCGACATTTTTGTTTCTCCTGTTGCCACAAGTAATAACCCGCGATTTTCAGTGGCTACGCACCACCTTGCCGCATAAGCTTTATCGGCTTATGACGCCCCTTTACAATCGCAGAAGTCGGTTATTCCGTTCTATAATTTGCAATTCAATAATCCCGACAAACCTTTACCTGAAAAAACGGCGCCAATCCGTTCCAAAAATACGGCTCCAAGCCATCGCAACACGGCATCATAGAATCACTCAGAAACCTCATTTTTAGCCCAAAAAAAACAAACTCTCAAATCCAACACCTTTTTTCACAAAATAAAGCCAACTGAAGCCCCATTTCCCATGATGGCCATTGCGTTGCGGCCAAAAATACATTGACTTTTTCCGGAACATCCCTTAGAGTTACGCGGCTTTTTTGGGCGCATTGGGCGCAGCGGTGAAAACGTAAGCAAAAACCTAAAGAATATCAGAAAGGAATGGTAAGAAATTGGCTGATGTAATGAGTGTATTAAAGGAAAAAATTGACCCGAAAAATCTCGAAAAACTGAACGCTCTCGGCAATGCCAAGCTCAATGCTTTTGTTGCGGACGGCATTGAGCTGCTGAATCCGGACAAGGTCATTGTTATTACCGACTCCAAAGAAGACTTGGCCATGATTCGTGAAATGGCCAAAAACGGCGGCGGGGAAACGCCGCTGGCAACACCGGGCCATACCTATCACTTCGACGGACCCAAGGACCAGGGCCGGGACACCTTCAGTACACGCTACCTCCTGCCGAAAGATATGGACCTGGGCGAGTCGCTCAACTCTATCGACCGGCAGAAAGGGCTGGACGAGGTCCGCGGCTATCTCAAAGACACGATGGTTGGCCGCACGATGCTGGTCTGTTTCTGGTGCCTGTGCCCGACGGGCTCGGACTTCGCGATTTCCTGTGCCCAGATTACGGATTCGCCGTATGTCGTACACAGCGAGAGCATTTTGTACCGCCCCGGTTACGAACAGTTCAAAAAGCTGTCGGAAAACGACATGTTCTTCCGCTTCATGCACTCCGAAGGCGAAACCGACGAAAACGGATGCAGTGTGCAGTGGGAAAAACGCCGCGTCTATATCGACCTGACCCGGAACATGGTTTACTCGGTCAACACCCAGTACGCCGGAAACACCGTCGGGCTGAAAAAACTGGCCCTGCGTCTGGCGATCCAGAAGGCTTCCGGCGAGGGCTGGCTGGCCGAACACATGTTCATCATGGGTGCCAAGGGTCCCGGCGGCCGCACAACCTATTTCACAGGCGCGTTCCCATCGGCCTGCGGCAAGACGTCAACCGCGATGCTGCCCGGACAGACGATTATCGGCGACGATATCGCCTACCTGCGCAAACGCGATGGCGTCATGTACACGGCCAACGTTGAGCAGGGTATCTTTGGGATTATCGGCGATGTCAACCCGGACGATGATCCGGTTATTTTCGAAGCCCTGCAGACGCCCGGAGAAGTCATCTTCGGCAACGTGCTGATCAAAGACGGCAAGCCCTATTGGGACGGTATGGGTTCCGACCTGCCGAAATCCGGCGTCAACTTCCAGGGCGAATGGACCCCGGACAAAAAAGACAGCGACGGCAACGTTGTTCCGCCATCACACAAGAACGCCCGTTATACGATTCGGCTGGATGCACTGGCCAATCTCGACCCGGAAGCGAACAATCCGCAGGGCGTGCCCGTCGGCGGCGTCATCTACGGCGGCCGCGACAGCGATACACAGGTGCCTGTCGAACAGGCGTTTGACTGGGCCGAGGGCATCATCGCCAAGGGCGCTTCGATTGAATCGGAAACCACCGCCGCCACGCTGGGCAAGGCCGGCGTGCGGAAGTTCTGTATTATGGCCAATCAGGATTTTGTTTCGATCCCGCTGGGCCAGTACATCCAGAACAACCTGGACTTTGCCGCCGGCGTTAAGAATCCGCCGGCGATTTTCTCGACCAATTATTTCCTGAAGGATGAGAACAATAAGTTCCTCAACGGAAAACTGGACAAGATGATCTGGCTGCTGTGGGCCGAGCTGCGGGTCAACGGCGATGTCGATGCCATCAAGACGCCTACCGGCTGGATTCCGAAGCACGAGGACCTGGCGCCGCTGTTCAAGGAAAAACTGGGCAAGGACTACACAAAGGAAGACTACATCAAACAGTTTACGATCCGTGTTCCGGAACTGCTGGCCAAGTACGACCGCGTTGAAGCGATCTACCGTGAAAAGGTGGCCGATACGCCGCAATTGGTGTATGACACGTTCGCCAATATCCGCAAGCGTCTGAAAGACCTGCAGGCGAAAAAAGGCGACACCGTCAGCCCGCTGGATCTGTAAGAATGCAGCCGAAGCATCCTGCTTCGGAAAAATGTGAGCATCCCGTCAATACAACAGGGACGACCGCCGGAGTCGTCCCTGTTGTATATCAAGCTCTCCCCCTCCCCTGCAGGAGGGGGGCATGAAAAGCCACACAGGATTGGATATTAGATCCCTTCAGGATTTACTACAGCCAAGTATAGCTCGACTATACCACTTGTCGGCAAAGTCATAATTCTAACATTGACAGGCTTCCTGTCTTTTTGTATCCTATTGCAATGAAAACTGTTTTCTTCATCATTGTAATTTTCAGTACCATTGCCGCTTTAGCTTTTTATGATGCTGTCGAGGAAGGATATAGCAAAGGAGAATCTGTCGCCTATGCAATGCTTCCTGTTTTTATTTTATTAATCGGTAATTGGATTGCATTAGAAGTGAAAATTAAAAAGAATAGAAATTCATTTACATTCGCCGGCACGATGGCTCTCAATGTTCTTGTTTTGGTTGTGTATGCCCTTTATGCTACAAATGGACAATCAGGCCCCGACACCGCTGCACATATGCATGTAATTACCTTTCCAATCTTATTGGCAATTGCAAGTATTATTCTCCTTCTCCCTTTGCTGGTTACAGATTTTATAACAAGGAAGAAAAAACCTATCAGATAATAATGGTGGGCACGGGCCACCCTACGATGGATGTTTATGCGGATATTGATGAACATATTGTATAGTGTGGCGCTGGTGCTTTACAGCCCGAAGATTTTATACCGTCGGCTGTTCCAGAATCGCTACCGCGGTGGCTGGGATCAGCGGCGCGGCTTTATCAGCCGCAGGCATTCCGACAAGCCGTGCATCTGGATACATGCCGTCAGCGTCGGCGAGGTCAACGCCACGCGCACGCTCATGGAGCAGATGGCAAAACAGATGCCCGAATACGAAGTCGTCATCTCCTCGACGACCGATACCGGCCTGGTTCGGGCTAAAGCATTGTACACGAATGACTACGCGGTCTTTTATTTCCCATTCGATTTTTCGTGGATGATGAAACGCGCATTCCGCCGACTGAATCCGGCGATGATTTTGCTGATGGAGCTGGAAGTCTGGCCGAACCTGGCCTCGCTGGCAAAGGAAAAGAACATTCCGGTCGTGGTAGTCAACGGCCGGCTCAGCGATCACAGTTTCCCCAAATACCAAAAGATTCGCGGCATTACAAAGGCCATGTTCCGCAAAGTCTCGCTGGTGTTGGCCCAAACCGAAGAATATGCCGAGCGGTTCATTGACCTGGGTTGCGCAAAGGACAAAGTCATCGTCACTAGTTCGCTCAAATACGACACCGCCCAGACCGACGGGGGCGTTGAAGGCGCCGACCGGTTGGCTGAACAGATTCATTTTGGCAAAGAACCGCTTTGGGTGGCTGGCGGAACCGGCCCCGGCGAGGAAAAAATGATTCTGGACGCTTTTGCCATGCTCAAGAAACTAAACGGCCTCGAAAACCTGCGGCTGGCGATTGTCCCGCGAAAACCGGAGCGCTTTGACGAAGTTGCCGCCCTGATCGATGCGGCGGGGTTCGGCTTTGTGCGGTACAGTGTACTGAAGAAGGACAATACAGAAACCACCGGAAAACCCACGGTCATCCTCGGCGATACGATGGGCGATCTGAAAAAGTTCTATGCACTGGCAACGGTGGTCTTTGTCGGACGGACGCTCGTGCCGATGGGCGGCTCGGACATGATGGAACCGACCGCATTAGGCAAATGCACGCTGTTCGGCCCGCATACCTTCAACTTCAAGCAAACGGTCGATGCGCTGCTGAAAGGCCGCGGCGCCATTCAGGTAACCGATGAAGCGGACCTGTATGAAAAAACACTGCAGTGTCTGATCAACCCCGACTTCGCAAGCTGCACCGCCGCCAACGGCCAAACCGTCATCCGCCAAAACCAGGGCGCCACGCAAAAAACCCTGGATGCAATACGCCGGATTATGGAGTAATAAGTGATATTAACTTCAAAGCAAATTAAAAAAGGCTTTTGGTGTTCGAGACGAATAAGTGCTTTCCCTCCTAAAAAAATTACTTCTATAGAGGATTACAAACCTTGCTCGAAACTCAATCTGGTCATTACACAGCTAGGGCTGAAGTCGCATCAACAAAAAAAACTTGTTCAACTGTGGTGCGAAAAACTTCCCCAACTGAACAATCTCAAATACTTGTGGTTTAATTCCAGAGTAAATCAAATAATGTTTGATTCAGCCTGTAGGATTCCGAACTTAGAGGGGCTGTATATCAAATGGAGTGGAATAAAGGATCTTTCGGCGTTACAAGACTCGAAACATTTGACGCATCTTCATATCGGTTCTTCCTCACAAATTGAGAGCATAGAAGTATTAGGAGATCTTCGGAATTTAATCGCCTTAGATATAGAACAGTTAAGTAAGATCAGCGATTTTGGCGTGCTCGCGAAGCTGACACAACTTGAGGGTTTGGGGATCGATGGCAGTATTTGGACTCCCCAGGCAATTGACACATTGGAGCCTGTTGGCCAATTGGAAAATCTGAGGTACTTTACGGCAACTAATACAAAAATAAAAACCAAATCTTTTGCCCCCCTGTTGAAATTAAAGAATTTAGTTCGATTTGATTGCTCTTGGAATTATCCCGCAGAGGAATTTGAAAAGCTGAAGCCTCTGCCCAGCCTGAAATATGGAAACATTCAAACATCTTGGAAAGAGATAAAAAGCAAAACAAAAAAGGCATAGCTAAGCAAAGGGTGCCACCCTAAATCAAAGTCATGAAAAATTTATCACACGCTTATCGCCGTTGATTGTGCCTGCGAAACCGCTGGCGGCAGGTCCATGCCAATGCGGCCGCCGCGGCGATCGCGGCCATAATGACAATGGCGTAGGAACTGTACGATAGTGTCTGCCGGTGCAGTTGATGCAGCAGATACGCCCAGCCGAGAATCGCCACATAGGTACCGATCAGCACGGTGACAAGATTGACCCAGACACGCATTCCCAGCAGGTAGCCGATCATGCAGCCGACCACAGGCCCGGTCATCCAGAACGGCAGCCAGACAAACATGAACAGGCCGATGACACCGTATTTGCGAACCTTGTCTTTGTGGCGCTGGGCGGCTGTATAGGTCCGGTCCGACAGCCGCCTGAGCCATTTCATCATCAGCAACTGCCGCCAGATGAAAACAAACAGCGGGTAGAACACCAGCACCAGGATCGTTTCGAGCAGCATACTGATGATAACGACACGGACGTGACCGACCCCCATGGAGTAGCCGAAACCCATACAGCCAATGCGGCCGAAAACAACTTCAACGGCGGTCATCCCAAGCAGGGTTTGGAAGCTGTCAGGATTCGTGAACAGTTCAAACGCCAGCCATAAAATATAGACCAACGTTAATCCGAGCCCCGTCAACAACACATGACCTTCTGCGCTGGTCACGAGCAGCCCTTTCAGGCCGGCTGAGCCATCTTTCTTCAACCCTGAAGGCAGGTTTTTTTCTGCATTCTCCACACATACAGTATAAACAATTGGGCAGAAATTGTAAAGGAGCCGGTCAGGCTACTGTTGGCTGAGAATCTCCCCCCGCAAGCTGATGGCGATGTCGTTGATCTTCAAATCCGAACCGGCCAAGGCAACCGCTTTTTCGGCGATGCGCAGCAGGCCTGTGCAGCAGGGCACTTCCATATGGACAACCGTTACACTTTTGGACTTGCCGGTGGTGATGATGTCGGCAATCTTTTGCGCGTAGGCGCCGGTGTCGTCGAGTTTGGGGCAGGCGACGGCGATGGGCTTTCTCTTGAGCAACTTGCTGTGAAAATCGCCCATCGCGAACGGCACACAATCCGCCACCAGCATTAAATCCGCCCCGGCGAAATACGGCGCCATCGGCGACACCAGTTTGAGCTGTACCGGCCACTGAGCCAACTGCGACGACACATCGCCGGAAGCGGGTGTGTCCGTTGTTGGCGCTGCCGCGAAGTTTATCATCTTCATCCCGGGACAGCCGCCCCCCATTGGTTTTGCTGTAGCTTGCTGTTGTTGATGAGCCGCCTTATTCCGGGCCAGTTGCTCGAGGTATTTTTTCGTGGCCTCTTCATCAAACTCGGCAGCGTTGCGCTGTTCAATGGTGATCGCACCCACCGGGCAGCAGTCCAGGCACGCACCCAGCCCGTCGCAGTAGATCTCACTGACGAGCTTGGCCTTGCCGTCGATCATCTGAATCGCCCCTTCGGCACAGGCACTGACACACTTTTCGCAGCCGATACATTTTTCTTCATCAATTTTGACGATATTTCGTAAAGCCATTGTCACCTCATTTTTTGAACCACGAATGAACACTAATAAACACTAATTTTTTTATTCGTGTAAATTCGTGTTCATTCGTGGTTCTTTATTTTAAGCCAGAATCGCTTCCAGATCCTGCCGCGGGGTAGTTACCGGGGCGATGTTGAACTTTTCGACCAGCACGTTCAGCACATTCGGGCCGATGAATGCCGGCAGGGACGGCCCCAGCTTCATATTCTGGATGCCCAGGTAGAGCAGTGTCAGCAGGATGCAGACGGCCTTTTGCTCGTACCAGCTCAAAATCATCGACAGCGGAAGATCATTCACGCCGCACTCGAACGCGTCCGCCAGCGCAACGGCAATCTGGATCGCCGAGTACGCATCGTTACACTGGCCGATATCCAGCAACCGCGGGATGCCGCCGATGTCGCCAAACGGCAGCTTGTTAAACCGGTACTTGCCGCATGCCAGCGTCAGGATGATACAATCATCCGGCACCTGCTGAGCGAAGTCGGTATAGTAGTTGCGGCCCGGTTTGGCACCATCACAGCCGCCGATCAGGAAGAAGTGCTTGATCTTGCCGGCCTTAACCGCGTCAATCACAGTACCGGCCACACCCATCACGGCGTTATGGCCAAAGCCGATCGTAATCGTTTTTTCCGGCTCATCGGCGGCAAAACCCGGGGTTGCCAGTGCCGCCTGAATCACCGGTGTAAAATCCTTGTCCGGCCCGATGTGCATCACATCCGGCCACGCCACCAGCCCGGTCGTGAAGATGCGGTCCTTGTAGCTGTCGCGCGGCTTTTGAATGCAGTTGGTCGTCATCAGGATCGCACCGGGAAAGGCCTCGAATTCTTTCTGCTGATCCTGCCACGCCCCGCCGTAGTTGCCCACGAGGTGTTTGTATTTTTTCAATTCCGGATACGCGTTGCACGGCAGCATCTCGCCATGTGTATGAACGTTCACGCCCTTGCCCTCGGTTTGTTTCAGCAGAATCGCCAAGTCTTTCAGGTCGTGGCCGGACACCAAAATCGCCTTGCCCGCCACCGGCGTCACACGCACCACGGTCGGCTCCGGATGACCATACGTTTTTGTGTTGCCCTCATCCAGCATCCCCATGACCTTCAGGTTCACCTCGCCGACCTTCAGTGCCATGGCGACCAGCGCATCCACCTCCCCGGCCAGCTTGCCGTTGAGAAAGTCCAGTGCCTCATGGAAAAATGCGTACACGCTGTCATCCTCAACGCCGAGAATCTTCGCATGATCCGCATACGCCGCGGTGCCTTTCAGGCCGTACAGGATGAGTTCCTGCAAGCCCGCGACGTCCTCGCCGTATGCTTTGAGTCGATTGGCGATGTTATGCAAGGCCGCCTGCTTGAGCATTTCATCCCGGCTGGACGGAACCTGCCACTGGCCCGGCCCCACCAAATGCTCCGGCTCGACCCCTTTTTTCTGACAGGCATCATTGTACAGCGCCTTGGCCTGATCGAACACCTGACCGGCCCTGGCAATGATCGCTTCCAGCCGAATCGGATCGAAATTTACATTCGTCACCGTGGTAAACAACGCCTCGACAACAAAACGGTCAATCGCACGATCTGTCAAGCCCAAATAACCCGCACGGGCGGCATACATCGAGATGCCCTCCGCCGCATGGATCAGCAGATCCTGCAGATCCGCCGTTTCAGCCGTCTTGCCGCACGCCCCGATATTTTTCGAGCACCCCTTGCCCCCGATTGTTTGTTCACATTGATAACAAAACATTTTTTATCCTTTCTGATAAAGTCTTAATTCCATAACTACGAACTTAAAACTACGAACTAAGAACTATTTCACCCTTATCATGGTCAGCGGCATTTTGAATTTTTTCTCCGCCCGCACCGCATGCGGGATATTCGCCGGCATAATGACGATTTCGCCGGTGTCCACCGTATGATCTGCGCCATCGATGGTCACCACGCCCTGTCCGTCCACCACCTGTACGACTGCGTCAAACGGCGCAGTGTGTTCACTGAGACGCTGACCGGCATCAAAAGCGAATAAGGTAATCGTGCCGATGGGCTTGTCCAGCAGGGTTTTACTGACGATGGAATCATCGGCATAGGCGACGAGTTTTTCAAGAGCGGCCGGCTTGCCGTAACAGGCAGCGAGGCATTCGGTCTGTTTGTCTATTTTAGCCATTGTCAGCTCCCGTCTCAACAAATTCCCAATTAAAACTCTCCCCCTGCCACTTGTCCCGCCGAAGCTCAAAAGCGAAGGGGGAAGGGGGTTATAAATTCCCTTTAAAATATAATTGGCGTCTATTCGCGTTCATTCGCGGTTCCAATAAACTCCTGCAGCGTCAGTTCGTTCAGGTATCCGCTTATCTTGTTTTGCAGTTCGGCCATCTTCGGCCGGGCCGGACACTTGCCTTTCCTCGGGCACTTGAACCCGCCCATCAGGCATTTATTGACGGTCACCGGCCCCTGGACCGCTTCGACCAACTGGCTGAACGCGATTTTTTCCGGCTTTTTCGCCAGCCGGAAGCCGCCTTTGGGACCCATGACGCTTTCAACGATTCCCGCATGGGTCAGCTTTTGCAGGATCTTGCACGCCAGGGCGTACGAAACATCGTTGTCCTCGGCCAGCACCCGCGCCGACAGGGCTCGATCCTGGCCATAGGCCCCGGCCATCTGGGCCGCCAGCCGAAAAGCATAATCCGTATCACGTCGTATCAGTTCCATAATCAAGCCAAAAACTGCTCTGGTTACTGTCATGCCGGACTGGATCCGGCATCCAGTCGTTTTCGCTCTGGACCCCGGGTTCCCGGATCAAGTCCGGGACAAGCTCTGCCGGGGTGACAATTCGAACCGGCCTTGTATAAGACTAATATAGTCCTACTAGCCACAAAAGTCAACCCCCTAATTCAAATTTTTTTAATCTTTTACGAAAAACCCCTTTTTCAGGCCCATCCGAACCGTACACCCACTGGCCGGTCGGCAGTTTAGCCGCGATGGTTACTTGCACGTCACCGTTTTCTTAACCGCCTTCTTTTTTACTGTCGCTTTCTTTGCCATCGCATTCATTTCCAATTTACGCTTTTTCATTTTTTACCACGAAGGCACGAAGAAACACGAAGATTTTTTATATGTATTTTCCTTCGTGACCCTTCATGTCTTCGTGGTGAAAAAATCATAAAACAAACCGCTTAATGCCTTCCTTCAACCGGCAGACATTAAAATTCAGCAGCAGCCCGGTTTTGATCCCGGCCAGTTTCATATACGTCAGCAGTTGCGCCTCATGGATCGGCAGCAATTTATGAACGCTCTTGAGTTCTACGATCAGCTCATTCTCAACCTTCAGATCAACCCGGTACCCATTTTCCAGTTGAATGCTTTTGTACTCGATGGGCAATTCCGGCTGAACATCGTGCCGGATATTGGCACGTAACAGTTCAAACGACAGGCATCGCTCATACGCCGATTCCAGCAGCCCCGGCCCTAACTGCTTATGGACCTCAATCGCACACCCGATAACCTTATTGGACAGTTCGTCGAATTCCATTTCATTGGCTCCTTGAAAAAAAGAAATTGTGATTTAATATGTTTTCACCACGAAGGCACCTGCCGCGACGGGCGCGAGCACGGCGGGCGAAGATGCACGAAGTATTTTGTTTTATATTTATTTTTCTCTTCGTGGTTAAGAATCTTTGCCCTAAATTATACCGACACTGTCCCGAATGAAAATAATTTCTACTATGAAGACAAGAAGTTTTTTTGAATCGCCGCCCTTAAAGCATGTCGATAATTTGCTCAGCAACAGTAATCAAAGAGTCCGCATCGTCTTCGGAAATCTTCTTGCCCCGTTGAGCATTGACGGCATGGATAAACGCCCGGAGCGAACCAGCGGCCGCACCGTCGTTGTTTTTATTGCCATCCTCTAATTTTTTCCGGGCCGCATCTAACTTTGCCAATAGACTATTGGCAATCCCCTTATGCTGCACCAATTCAATAATATCACCTGCTAACGCCTCAAAGGGATCAACAACCGTAATCACACACGAATCCGGCTGCGAATCTTCAATGCCATCATTGACAATCAGCGTCACTTCATATTCACCAATACCAAACAATACATTCGGCTCCGCCCCCGTCGCAATCAACTCATTCGCATCATTGTACCAGAAATACGTCAGCGCATCGCCACACCTGTCATGAGAATCCGTTCCATCCAGTTGGACCTGAGCAAAACCATTAGAACTCGCATATACGATGATGTCCTCGCCTGCATTTGCGATGGGTGCAAAATTTTGAGTTAGCAAAAAGCCATGCTGCTCAAACCAGTCGTATTCTTCTAAATAAACCCAGCCGATACCCACGATTTGCCCATCATTATTAATATCGTAAGCTCGAGTTAATATCCACATGTCTTCGGGAGCAAGGAGCGCATTGAGCTCTATGAACCTGCCTTTTTCATATAGAAATGCTAACTCTATGTCATATTCCTGATTAAAATATCCTCCCACGGCTTGATCGTTATCATTAAGCCCAAATAAAAAATTCCATTTCCCTCGTTTTATATATTCTATTTTTTCTGGGCCTCTATAAAGAAATGAAAAGGGTTGTATTGCCTGATCAATAAAGCCAATAACAGTATTTTGATTGTTTATGCCAAGAGGATAATTGTGGCTCTCTATATCACTTAAGAAATGTAGCTGTTGGTCCTTATAGGAGAATGTTTCCGCATAAATGGCCCCGACGACGATGTTATGATCGTTAATCCCGCCAATAAGGGTAAAGCGAGATTGTGCGAATATTTCAGAGTGGCTGGTATCCAAATCATATAAGATTGCGGCGTCATCTGAAGAATTTCGAATTCTACAGGTAATTCTGTTGTTATTGTTTATATACAGGTCATTAGAAGAATCAAGTCCAAGGTACTGAATGTCTTTATTTGTCCAGACACATCCTCGTTTAATTTGTCCATCTGAATAACCAACAATAATACCTTTATCATTAATGTCCGTTGCTTGGCTTTCATAACCCCCCTCAAAAGTTCCCAGATCATACATCACCCCCTCTTTCCACAAAAAAGCATGTTGTATCCCTCCTCTCGTTGATGGCATGACGTGCGAACTACCCACAACTTGCCCGGAATTATTGATTGCTACCGCTCTGGAGTAATAACCACCTAATGTTCCTAAATCAATGATCTTGTATTTGAGATTTTCAGCTTTTACCGGAGCAAATGTAACAATTAGTAAGATGATTGAAAAAAGAAGTCCCTGCCTCATTCTAAATTCTCCCTTGTAAAAGATAATAGGTTCCTGTTATGAGGCCATCCGTCAAGTGGTAATTTGTTTTTTTGTTCTTTTACATTTTAGTTAGCTTTCGCACTTTTGAAAAGTACAAAATCGGCTTTTACGGCACCAAAAAGGGGGTTTTGAATTAAT
>JAOUFG010000079.1 GCA_029858345.1 Phycisphaerae bacterium | reverse complement strand
GGCCTGTTTGCATCATCGCAATCATCTCCATGAATTGAAATACTGTGATTTAATTGTCAATGAGCTTACTATATTTAAAGGTACGAGCAATTGCACGTAAATTTGTCAATTTTTAGAGGAACCCTTATAACAAAAGCGTGGCGGTGCAAGCCGCCCGAACCATACGGGCCTTGAATTCCGCCGTAAAGTGTCGTCGTTTCTGTATCATTGTTTCGAGTCCCTTTCTGAGCTTTTCGCTCCAGTATACCCGAAAACAATTCCACCTTAAATACCTGTCCAGTTTTTGGGGACACGCTCAGTTCGGGAAATAATGTTCTGGATGCCCCCACGCAACAGATTCAATTGTAATTTCCGACAATTGCCTTTCAACCGAGGCGGTGGCCTTTTTCCAAGTCGCATAAATCTCACAACTATCGGCCGTCGCCTGGCAATCACAATGCTTCATAAAGCACTCATCGAAAACCGGTTCCCCTTCAACCAGTTGAAACAACTCTAGCAGCGACACCTTTCCCGGCGGTCTGGCGAATACATACCCGCTCTTACCGGAATCCGCCGGCTTGACAATACCCGCATTGGTTAACAGCTTGAATATGCTGACCAATTGTCGATAGGGAATATTTTCAGCTTTCGCGATTGTCCAGATCGTCACCGGTCCCTGAGTTATATGACGAACCATGTACATCAACGCATGCATCGCATAAGAATTTGCCTGTTTTATTTTCATTATGCTCCCAATGTTTCAGGATCAACATCCATTTCCAATTCCGAGATTTTCCGATACAGCGTCGAGACACCCACATCAAGAATCTTGGAGGCCTCTTGCTTATCGCCTTTACACTTTTTCAATATTTTATATATATACCCCTTCTCAAAACGACGTAGCGCATCCTGCAGGGTTTCATCCTCATCCTTTGTCGGCTCCGATGAAGCCCCTGCCAGACCAATATCGGAAACCTGAATCACATTACTCTCCGCAAAGATAATGGCCCGCTCGATCACATTTTGGAGTTCTCGAATATTGCCCTTCCATTCATGATTAATCAGCATATTCATCGCTTTATCCATCATGGAGGTACAGTTCTTGCCCATCTGTTTGTTGTATTTTTTCATGAAATGCTTGACGAGTTTAGGGATATCCTCTTTGCGGTCACGCAGCGGCGGCAGATGAATCCCCACAACATTGAGTCGATAATACAGGTCTTCACGGAAATGTCCGGCGGCCATTTCATTCTGAAGGTTTTTATTCGTCGCGGCAATCACCCGCAAATCTACTGAAATCGACTCGGTTGAACCAACAGGTGTAATCCGCCGTTCTTCGACTGCACGCAATAACTTGACCTGACAACTCAACGGCATGTACCCAATCTCATCCAGAAACAGTGTACCGCCTTGGGCCGCTTCAAAAAGGCCCTTTTTGTCTTCTACCGCAGAAGTAAAACTACCCTTTTTGTGGCCGAACAATTCGCTTTCGATTAGTCCTTCAGGAATCGCGCTGCAGTTCACCGCTACAAAACGTCCCGGAAAAGTTTCGCTGAGTGAATGGATCGCATGGGCAACCATTTCCTTACCGGTTCCGCTTTCACCCGTAACGAGGATATTACTTCGGGTTTTGGCGACTTTGTAGATGGTTTCAAAAATTTTCGCCATCAGGGGCGATTCACTAATAATTTGGTCAATGCTAAAAACCGAATCCAACTCACTCTTAAGTTGGAGATTTTCTTCCTGAAGTCGGCGGTAACGAGCCTGCTGTTTGATTTTGATTAAAACATCCTCAAAAATAACAGGCTTCATAACATATTCAGCGGCACCAATTTTGATCGCTTCGACGGCCATTTCGACGGTGCCATAGGCGGTAATCATAATGACCCGTGTTTCCGGCCTAAGTTTTACAATCTCCTTAAGCACACGAATTCCATCCGCACCAGGCATATCAATATCCAACACGGCAATATCGTATAGACTCTCTTTGATGGCCTCAATGGCATCCAAACCGTTATCGAAAGCATCTACTTCAAAACCTTCTTCCTGCAGGACTTTTAAAAATGTCTCGCGAAAGGTTTTCTCATCATCAGCAAATAATATTTTTGTCTTCATGCTTACTTTTAACCTGCCCTTCATTTCTAATTCATCATTCTGGCTCGGTTGCTACCGGTGATTCATTAGCAGATATTAGTTTGTTCTTAGGCCGGATCGGGATCTTTATTGTAACTGTCGTCCCTTTGCCGGGTTCCGAATCCAGTTCAATTGTTCCGTCTAATTCCGAGACAAGATTGTAGCTGATAAACAGCCCCAAACCTGTGCCCTTGCCCAATTCTTTAGTGGTGAAAAATGACTCAAATGCCCGCCGGCATATTTCCGGATCCATACCAATCCCATCATCCCGAACCTGAATAACGATCATATCGTCTTTGAGATATCGGAAGATTTCCAATTGAGGGAACTGGTTCTGCTTTGGAATCATTGCATCCAGCGCATTCAAGAAAAGATTTATCAGCACCTGTTCAAAATGCAGCGGATTCAGCCATACCATTGGTAAATCGGAATTGACTTGATCGAGGATTTCAACTGATTTGGCTCTACGGTCATAGCGTACCAGCGACAATGTATTTTCGATCAATTTATTTATATCTGTCCAGCGGTATTCACTTGTGGCCGGTCGGGACAGACTAAGCATTCGTTTTAGAATCACCGAGATGCGTTCGATGTGTTGTTCCATGGTTTTGAGCATCCCAACTTGCTCATCATCGGATAGTTTACGCTGGAGGTACTGAGCCACCGAAGACAAACTGGCCAGCGGGTTGCCAATCTCGTGAGCAATGCCGGTCGCCATTTGGCCTATCGCAACCATTTTTTCCCGTTGGACCATTTCGATTCGCGAGAGTTTGAGCATTTCGTTAATTTCGGCAACTTCTTCTGACTGCTGCAACAGATCCTGTTCCAGTTTTTTATGCAGAGTCAGATCCTGTCCGATCACCACGAGACCGAGCCGTTTGCCATCCACACCCACAACGGGGTACACGCGAGCTTCAATATATCGCTTGTCGGGGTCATCCAGCGAAAAGGTAATGACCTGGGGCTTGGTACTTTGTGAAGTTTCATTTTCTAATAACAATTTAATATGTTTTTGTAATACGTCCGGAAGACTATCGATGGAGTTTTTGATACCGGGAAACCACCGTTCCGCCGAAGGATTGCAAATCGAAACTTTTTGCTGATTATTAATAAAAATGAGTCCTTCTGACATCGTACCAACCACCGCTTCAAGTACATCCCGGTTGCGGCTGGCTTCCAACTCCTTAGCCGTCATTCGCACGATAACGGTACGGGTCAGGTACTGGGTCAGAATAACCATTGCAGAAAATGCTACAAACGCCCCCAGTGAAAAAACCGGATTCTTAGCTAACGGCGAGACTGAGGAAAACTCTAATGGATAATGAGGAAACCAGGAAGTATCGTGTAATTCGCCCATAATCATGAGACTATACATGATTATCGCAGAGATACCAATCCCAAACGAAAGATTGCGAGGAAGGATAATGGTAGCAATAATAATATGAAATACATAAAACAGGACAAAAGGATTTGTGACACCACCGGCAAAATGCAGCAAAAGCGTCAAGAGAATCAAATCAACTTCGAGTTGAACAATGGCCAAAAGGACACTGCCGGCACTCGGCTTAACAAAACGCTGGGTTGTAAAGATAAAGAACAGGACATTACATAATAAAAGGACACCTGCACAGAGATAAATTGGGCGCGGACTGTGAAGGATTGGAAAAAATGTACTGCAAATCAACCCCGCCAGAACAATTCCGATGATGGCAAACCACCGCAGAAAAACCAACCACTTTAACTGTTCAACGAGAATCCCGCGGCCCAGTTCCGGCAACTTTAGGTTATCTGCAATAAAAATGTCACGTTTCGTAACCATATAAAATCAATTCATCAGATTCATCACTCAGGAAGTTTGAAATCCTCTCCGGTTCGGATAAGTTTCTGTTTCTTTTCATCATCCAGACCAATTTCTTTGTCGGTTAAATAACAGGCCGGTTCCGGCGCCCACGGATCATTGAAATATAAATCGGCTCGAACCCGAAGACTGCCTCCGCAAGCATCGAAAAACTTACACAAACCGCATCTGCCTTTTATATACTCTTTGCGATGGCGAAGCCCTTTAAGCAGAGGTTCATCATCATTACTCCAGATTTCACTGAATTTCTTCTGGTGAATATCACCTAAATCGTGATGGCCCCAGAACTGATCGGCGTGGACTTTGCCATTGAAATCTATACATCCGATTCCGACACCACTGCTGGCCATGCCGCCACCGTTCCATGTTAACAGTTTCCAGACATCAGCCGCTTTTTCAGGATCTTCTTTAAGCAATTTAAGATACAAATAAACACCATCAACATGGTTATCAACCGTTAGAATGTCCGTATTTTTGCCCGCTTCTTTAAATGATTTGGTAATTGCTAAAATCGTCTCGATCGCTTGTCTGCTTTGGGCATGTGTCAAGTCATCACTGAACATACCCTGACCACGCCCACTTGGGACCAAATGATAGAAACAGGCTCTTTCGATTCCTTCGGTTTCAAAAAAGTCGAATAATTTTTCAATGTCCCGAGCATTCCGCTTGGTCAGCGTCAGACGTAAACCCACACGCACTCCGGCGTCCATGCAATTGCGAACACCGGCAACGGCACTGTCGAAAGCTCCTTCAACACCGCGAAATTGGTCATTCACCTTACCAATACCGTCAAGACTGATGCCGACATAGGAAACGCCCATCTTTTTGATCTGCTGAGCTTTGTCAGACGTAATGAGAGTGCCATTCGTTGAAATAACCGTCCGAAATCCCTTGTCAACAGCGTAGGCGATCAACTCGAAAATATCTTTTCGAGTTAGCGGCTCACCACCACTAAACAAAACCGAAGGCACACCAAAAACAGCCAAATCGTCCAGAACCGCTTTAGCTTCCGGTGTCGTAGATTCATTGCTTTTTGTATTCGCCCCGCTGTCATTGTAGCAATGAACACATTTTAAGTTGCAGTGGCTGGTAATATTCCAGACGACGATCGGCTTGCGTTCAGATGCTTTTTTCGGTACGACCTCACCTTCTCTTTGACTACCCTGAATACCATAACGAAGCCAGTCACCCGGTGTGAGTTGGTCACAATAAAGTTTAGAAATATTAATCATAATGATCCTTTTACATGCTGTTGTTTCAATCCGGGTGGTATGTAACGACACATTGGTTCGGCTTCCATGTAGTCACCTGTAGCGGCAAATGCTCTGGCACGACATCCACCGCAAACTGTCCGATAGCCGCAAACACCACATTTCCCTTTAAGCTGCTGAGTATCACGCATCTTGGCAAGAGCCGCACTGTTCGCCCATATTTGAGAAAGCGGTATTTGGAGAATATTGCCGCAATCAATCGGTAGGTAGCCGCATGGAAAAACCTGACCGCTATGACCGACAAATAGAACGCCTGAACCGGCTAAACAGCCTTTTGACATCAAACCGTGTTTGGGACCGGGGTGCGCACCGGGACATTGATTCGCATGGGGATGTCCGGCAGATCCATTTGAACTTGTCAGTTTATTTTCGCGAACCACCCGTTCATAATGAGGGCCGCAGGTCACCTTAATCTCAATGCGGCCGCAGTGCTCTTTTTTCGCCACACGCTCTAATAACTGTTCGTATTCATCGGCAGAAAGCATGTCTTCAGCGGCAAACTCTTCACCGCACCCAACAGGAACCAGCATAAATAAATGAACAGCAACGGCACCCAAATTTTCCGCTAAAACAAAAATATCGTCTAATTGATGCGCATTATATCGGGTAATGGTCATGTTGATCTGGAAAGGAACATCACTCTCTCGCAAACACTTAATACCGCTGATGGCGGCCTCAAAAGACCCTTCAAGTTTGCGAAGTTTGTTATGCACTTCGCTGGTAGTACCATCAAGGCTCACCGAAACACGCTCAACACCGGCATTTTTTATCTTCTCGGCAATGTCGCTGTCAATCAATGTCCCATTGGTCGCCAAGGCACATAAGAGCCCCTTTTGTTTCGTATAGCCGATTAACTCGAAAATATCCCCGCGACAGAGCGGTTCCCCGCCACTAAAGACGAGAATCGGCATGAAATACTGTTGCTTTCCTAACTCGGCGAGTTGTTCGATCAATTGTTTTGCCTGAGCAGTTGTCATGTCAGTATCGACTGCTTGATCATCCTCAACCCGACGGCAATGTGCACAGGACAGATTACACAGAATGGTACTTTCCCAAAACAGCAGTCTCAATTTTCGGTTATGTTCAGATTGCTTCATTATTGGCTTTTCTTTTTATCTTCTGAAAGAATTTTTTGTGCATCGGCTAATATGTTTCGTGCAAGTTGTTCAGCTTCCTCTAAACTGTGTTCTTTAGAAATCGTATCAATATTCTTTATAACGCAATGGCAGAGTTTATTGATAATACGATTCATCGAAGCCTCCATCAGTTCCCGACAACATGCATCCTGACGAGGACCTACAAAGAAATTTTCCATCTCTGTTTCACGGATTTTTTCAAATGCACTTTTGATTTGTCCGAACAGAGGTGTCACATCGCGCGTCATGAACCAATCCATAAATGCCGATACATACTCATAAATAATTTCGATGGCCTGTTCCAGATCCCCTTCACGCAGTTTAATGTTATCCTGTGCGACTTGTGCCAAGTCATCAATACAATACAAATAGACGTCTTCAATTTTTCCAACTTTCGGATCAAAACTTCTCGGCACCGTAATATCAACGATCAGCAGCACATGGTTACGCCGTTTAGGCATCAGTGATTTGATCCGTTCTTTGTTAAATAAATATCCTTCCTGAGCCGAAGCTGCCCCGACGACAATATTAGCAGTGGCCATTTCCTGATCCAATTGCTCCCATGGCTGATTTGCGACATCGTATTTTTGGGCAAGTTGACAGCCCCGCTGACAGGATCGATTAACAACTGTTATATTCTCACATTTTTCATGCCGAAAATGCTCAACTAATAATTCACCCATTTGTCCGGCACCCACAATCACAATTTTCTCCGACTTAATATCTGAAAACAGCTGCTTGGCCAGACTAACTGCAACACCTGCCACGCTAACCCTGCGATTAGAAATTGAGGTCCGGGTAATAATTTCTTTGGTCGCTCTGAATGCATCATGGAAAAGACGATTTAAAATTTTCCCGGTTGTTTGGCGTTGACATGCATTTTTATAACTTTCCTTAACCTGTGAAGTAATTTGGCTTTCGCCGATGACCATACTGTCCAAACTGGATGAAACCGTAAACAGATGAGTCACAGCATCTTCATTGATCTTAACATAAAGATATCCTTCGATTTTTTCATATTCCACCGAACGAAATTCAGCCAGCCATTTAGCCAGATCGATCGGTTTGGCCCCTGTTGTCTTGTTGACAGCCGCATAAAACTCCACCCGATTACAGGTTGACAGCAACACGAACTCCGAATCAGCGAAGGTCTCTTTGAGTTTCGCTAGCGCATCGCAAACCTGCTCGGTATCGAGTGCCAACCGCTGACGAATATACACCGGTGCAGTTTTATGATTAATGCCGATCAGTATAATTTGCATAGGCTACTTAACCTGACTGTCATAGGTTGGAGTTTTATTAATAAAGTCGTGGTCCGATTTGCAGAATACCTTACTGCCGATAAAAGCAAATAAGATCACGAAACAGATGGTCAATGTCGCCTGAGCGACTGCTTTTCCGCTCAATGCTAGCAAGCGTCTTAAAATCAAACTCACCAATAATGCAATCCATGCAACAGTAACCAGAACGATTTTCGAATCCGTTAGCCAATCGCCTAGTGTCATACTAAGTCCGGCAGACTTAACAGCCACCAGCCCGATACCACTGACAAGCCCGAATGTCATAATAATAAAGCTCAGGTGCAGCCCCATAAGATTTAGATTTTCCAATTTTTCAACGGTGGGCATCTTTCCGAATAACGTAGAAAATCGACCGCTTTTCAGACGTTTTCGGCTCCACAAAAACAACACGCTCATTGCTGCGGCGAACACAATCATCGCCCCGGACAGTGCCATTGACAAGGCATGAACAATCACCCATGGCGTTCGGGCAGCTTCCTGCAAAACCGAAGCAGGCCGGGCAACAAAAGAGGTCAGTATCGAAATAACAAAAAGCACCCAAGCCATAACGGACAAAAACCAGACCTGAGGCATAAAGGCAGAAAGGAATAAAAAAGTAATCCCAATGAAAACTAAAAGAATCAACATGGACTCAAAAACACCCGTAATCGGAAAGGCTTTAATTGCCACAGCTCTTAAAATCAATAAAACCGCCGCTAGTGTTATCTGAACTGAAGTAAAAGCTACCAATAATCTGCGGTAACGGACATTCTCTCTGACAATTTGCAAATGAGCCAATACGGAAGAAACAGCAGACAGAATCAATATCCCCCAAAACAATTGCCTTTCTAATGGTAATAAGTCGAGCATAATGCCCCCTGATAAAGAATTATAGCTCAATAATATAAATTGGCGGAACCTTTTTTAGCTCTCGCACGGTTTTCAATTGACGAAATTCTGTTATTCCGCTCTCAACACTCATTGCATTGACTGTCTCCTGAAGCTCTTTATCACTGGAGGCATGCACCATCGTATAAAGATTATAGGGCCATTGTTCATTGGGTGGTCGCAAGTATGCATGAGACACCTTGGGAACCATTGCGAAAAAATCCCCGACACGATCAACTTCACTTTTAGGAACTTTCCATACAACCATGGCCCCTGCGCCATGTCCCATCTGAAAATGATTGACAATCGCACCAAGACGACGGATCTTTTTTTCAGCTTTCCATTCGCGAAGTTTTTCAAGCAACTCCTCAGGCGATATCCCGATCTTATCTGCAATATCACGATAAGGGGATCGCGATACCGGCATTCCGTATTGCACAGCGCTTAAAATGTCGCGTTCAAGAGAACTCAAAGGCGTTTTCATATTCGAGAATCCAGCGAAATACCATCTACTGTTCTGTTTCAAAAAATGAGAAGCCATCTGGATTATACTAAAAACAAGGGTTATAATCAAGAGAGGCTTATATTTTATGGAATTCTCTTAATTTTCAGTTCCGGCTTGAAATCGATATTCAAACATTCTATAATGAAGACCACAACAGTCTTTTAAGAGATTAAAAAGTTATGAAACAGATACGAATCGCTACTAGAGGCAGTCAATTGGCCCTTGCTCAAGCCAATATGACCATGAAAAAATTGTCTGAAATCGCTCCGGATATCCCGATTTCTATAGTGAAAATATCCACTAAAGGCGACCGTGATAAGTCAGATTTTTTATATAAGTCAACTTCTGTCGGGTTTTTTACCTCTGAAGTTGAACGGGCATTGCTGGAAGGAGAAGGTGATGTTGCCGTCCACAGCCTCAAAGATTTGCCCACCGCCATCACGAAAGGACTCGTTGTATCTGCAATCCCGGCACGGGAACAGGTTTGCGACGCCATCGTGGCAGCCAAGGATATTTCCTCAATTCAGGATTTACCTAAAAACGCTGTTGTTGGGACTTCCAGCCTTAGACGAATTACCCAACTCAAACAGATGCGTCCGGACTTGGATTGCCAACCCTTGCGAGGGAATATAGAAACTCGTATAAAAAAGGTTCGTGAAGGCCAGGTTGACGCAATCGTCATCGCGCAAGCTGGGCTAAACAGACTGAGCTTGTCTGATGAGATCTCATTGATTTTGCCACCAGAAGAGTTTATTCCCGCCCCCGGCCAAGGAGCACTGGGTATCCAAACAAGGGCGGACAATCCGGAATTGTGCACAATCGTAGCGAAACTTGATGATGCAACTGCCAGACTCACCACAGAAACAGAAAGACACATTCTGGCAGAATTACACGGCGGATGCAGTATTCCGTTGGGGGTTTATTCCCATATAGAAGATGGTATTATCTATATCCATGCAATTCTGTGTAATCTTACTGTCACGAAACGAGTCAAAAAGACGGTTTCGTGTCCGGTTGAAAATGCCCTGGAAACAGCAGAGAAGCTGACTCAGGAGATTCTTGAACAAGGCGGCAGGGAGATTTTAGAAGAAATTCGATGCCAAAAAGAGGAGTAAACAATTATTTGGCCAATGGCAATTCAATTTCATACAGCACCCCACCCTGCTGATTCTGAGTAACGGTAACACTGCCCCCAGACCCTTCAACCATCCCCTTCAATATCGAGAAATCAAAACTACGTTTACCTGTCTCTGAAAATTTCTCTGGGCTAATGGTAGAAACCTGTGCCGCCTCGTGAACAGAATCACTCAAACATGTCTCTGAGAATCTCACACGAAAAACCTCATCCTGAGTAGAAAACTCAATATCCAAATTATGGACATGGGTACCATCCACCATTGAAATGACACTTTGGACCATGATGTAAAGGATCTGCTCTAATTCTTTACTCGAAATATTTAATGCAGGAAAAAGACCTGTTTCCTGTGTCGAAATCCGAACCATTGCCTGTTTTACAGCATCCTGGAGAACAGATAGAACACGCTCAGTAATCAGATAAAGATCAATTGGTTCTTTTGGGGGAGGTGTTTTGAGGTCAGCTTTCTTACAAAACCCATCAAGTAACTTCGTTGCTGTTGCTATTAAATCAATACCAGCCTGAATATCAGCCTTAACATCACCGGCACCAATCGTCTTCCTTAAGCCTCCGAACGCTTTGAGTAAAACAATTTTGGCATCGTAAAGGGGGGCCGTTATCTGACCAGCAATTTCGGTGCTCAACGCCCCGACGGCCGCCAGTGTTTTATTTTTTTCCATTTCCGCACGATATCTTTCAAGATCACGTCGGGCATTTTTTTGCTCCGAAACATCTGTTGCAACACCAATCGCCCCTAAAATTGTCCCATTTTGATCTTTAAGCGGCGCAAAGAATACTTCATAAAAACGCCCCTGACTGGATATAAGATCTGTAAACTCTTCGTCATTTTCAACCGCGCGAATACTGTCTTGAGGTATTTGAGACACATCAGCAAACACCTCCGCAGCAGGCTTACCAACAACATCTTCAGATATAAAATTCAGGCCAGCAAGCCCTTTCCCCTCAAAAAAAGTAATCGTATGATTTTTGTCTTCAATAAACAGAGCAACCGGGGCTGTGTTGACAACTGTTCGGAATCGCATCTGGTTATCCAATACCGATTGCTGCATCTCCAAATGGAACACTTCCAAAACCCGGACCAAATTATAAGCAATAATGATCGCGCACAAACTCCTGAACACCTGCACAGGCACGCCAATCGACTTTGAAAACAATGAATAATTGAGAATCGAGGAAAGAAAAAATGTATCGTCTCTCACTATCAGGCCAGCTAGAAAAGCATAAGCAATAAAGGCAGCACCTGCTATTTTAAGATTTATGGTTAACCTGAAATTACGGGTACTTTCCGTTTCCGGAACATAGACAAACAAGGCCAGGCCCGTTAACAAAGCGCCCGGGAGACATAAAATATAGCGTGACAATATGTCCCATTTGTGCTGACTGTGTTCTCCCGCAAAAAACAAGATGCCCCATAAAACCATAAGAACTGGTGTGAAAAATTTACACATACAGCAGTTCTTTTTCTGAGTAGAGATGACTCTTGCACCAAAGCAAACAAGCGTCAAAAATGATACCGGTAATGTCGCCAGTCGAAACGTTTCCCAGACAGAAGATGCATTTAGAGCATTCATCATGATCAATAAATCAAGCCATTCATTAATCCCATGTATAATACCAAACCACCCCACAAAATGGATTTCCTTGGCCAAATGAAATGCGCTGCCCTTCTTTGGATAATATAATATCGCAAAACCCAAAATAAAAAAGGCAAGACCATAAACTAAGAAGATAAATTCCATCTTGCTATCCTGTTAACATTCCCATTTAAAATCATTACCCATTGAGGACTTTTGCAGCATCTTTGGCAAAATAGGTTATCAGAATATCAGCACTCACCCGTTTAATTGAGGTCAGGGTTTCCATCTTCACCGCGTCGCGGTCTCCCTGCCCTAGTGCACTATGGGCAACTTCCCTAAAAGGCTCGTAATAGGCATAAGCGTACTTGGCTGCATGCGACATAACCGGCACATCCGTAAATCCGGCCTCGTCCAGAACGCTACGGATCTGGCCCTCCATCATGCCTGACGAAGCCGCCATATCCGCACCAGCCCGGACATGGGCCAGGGCCATTATTGCCAACAATTCCAGCCTCGGATTGTTATCGATTTTGCCGTCCTTCAGCAGTCCGCAATGGCCGTGACTGGTATAGACACACATGCAGGCCAGCAATGATAATATCCTGCGAGCGACTACGAAGTCGTTTGTAAGGGGAAAATCAGCCGGATCTTGAAATACTGTATTCAAAATTACCTCAAAAAAAGTTGAGTTTTTTAGCCTCTGTTATGAGGCCATCCATCAAGTGAAAAAATAGTTTTTTTTTGTTCTTTTACATTTTAATACGACGCACCTTTCCTGCAAAGGCTATTTTGCTCATTCTGTTATTCGTGCTCGAAGCACAGGTTAATGGTTCGTTAGCGCCTAAGATGTCATCTGAGTCATTTGTTGTCATCACCGGCCTCCCTCAATTGTCGGCAGTCCCAACCGGTCCAACGCGGACTGGGTCAGCTTGGCACTGATTTTCGTATCCAAGGTACGCTGATAGTAGGCATCATAAAGCTGATTTCTCAGTTCACGGAGATACTTTTCATAATTGGCCACCGTTCGTGTAACTTCCACCATCTTTTCAGGCATTTGTATCGTTCGATGACCTGCACGATGGGCATAGATCAGGTATTTGCCTTCCTGCGGTGTTTTCACGGACATTGTAAATTTGCTTTTGGATGAATGAATCCCCTTATAGATACATCTTAATCTTGTTTCTCTGAGAAACAATCTCGATAGAAACCGCTCTATCATTCGTTCTGTTAGTAATTCTAAACAAGTTTTATCCATCATTGGAGCAATTTTACCTGTATTGTGTCCGGAAAGCAAGTAATAATCAGCAATCGGTTTTAAGAGCCCAGTCTTCTGTAAAGAATATCCAAAATAATTTTACTTTTGCTAACTTTTTCTTAATAAAAAACTTATAGGCCGCAAGCATTTTATCCGTAGATTTATGGATATTTTAGGGTTGATTGTGCGGGTGCAGCGCATAAAATCGGATAATAGACGGCAGGCGCACGAACCGAACGAAGGGCAGGCCGGAAACCGTGTGCCGGGTCGATAACTATAGATATAAGGAGAGTCGATGAATGCATGCAGAACACAATTCAAGACCCGAAAACGGGCCTTATTCAAATATTTCACCACGAAAAGGGTTTCAGAGACCCGGCGAATTAAATCCTCAAAAGCGCAAAGCTGTTTCGGATTTTCAGAAAAAAACGCAAGAAACCATTGCGCCCCAGCCGCATACCTGTCCGGTCAGCCAAGGCGTTTAAGGTTATTGGCAATCGCTCTTAAACTGCAATCAACACGACCTTTAAAATGCTCCTGAATTTCAGAAAGTGTGATATCGCACTGCCCGGCAACAAGCTCATCAAGTT
>JAOUFG010000078.1 GCA_029858345.1 Phycisphaerae bacterium | reverse complement strand
CAGGATAACCGGTTCCCAACGCCCCCCCCCGATTCGACAGTGTGTGCTTATCCGGTGGTCTGAACGCCCAGATATTGTCCGATCAGTTCCTCGAGTTTTTTACGGTCAATCGGTTTGGACAAATAGCCGTCACAGCCGACGTCGATGCACTTTTGGTCGTCACCGCTCATGGCGTTGGCGGTCACCGCGATAACCGGCGTCTGAACCCCCTGACTGCGTAACTGACGTACCGCGTCATAGCCGTTCATGCGGGGCATCTGCATGTCCATCAGAATCAAATCAAACGCCTGCTGGCCGCACTGCTCAACCGCCTTCAGGCCGTCATCAACAAGCACGACTTCCAGCCCCATTTTTTGCAGCAGGATGGCAATGAGTTTCTGGTTGGACGGATTGTCCTCCGCCACTAAGATTTTTCCATTATACATAACGGATCCTTTCTCTGTTTCGAGTGTCTCATTAATTTCATCAACGGGAAGGTATTTATTCCAAACCGGCACATTCATATCAGGCGATTGAGCGCCTGTCGGTATTTCAAAGGTGAAAACGGAACCCCTGCCTTCGGTGCTGACGACGGAAATCTGACCGCCCAGGAGCGCTACCAGCCGCTTGGTGATCGCGAGCCCAAGGCCGGTTCCACCATACTTTCGGGTCGCCGCGCCGTCTACCTGCATAAAGGATTCAAAAATCAACGAGATTTTTTCCTCGGCAATTCCGATCCCCGTATCCTCAACAGCGAATTGCAGAAACGCCTCGCCGTCGCGATTGACAAGGCCAACAGACACATAGACATATCCCGTCTCCGTGAATTTGACGGCGTTCTCGATGAGGTTGGTCAGGCATTGATGTAATCGCAGCGGATCCGTCTGGATGGTTTCCGGAATCATATCGCATTGGAGCACTTCAAAGGCGATGTTCTTTTTAGACGCAACCGGACGCAGTATCGATTCAATCTCACCAATCAAATCTCCAACCCGGCACTCACGGATGTCGATGTCCATTTTTCCGGACTCCACCCTCGAATAATCCAGAATATCGTCAATCAGACGGAGCAGATTTTTACCGTTTTCGGTAATCATATTGACATAAGACCGTTGTTCTTCGACCAAGCCGGAATCAGCAAGCACGTCACTAAAGCCCACAATCGCATTCATCGGGGTTCGAAGTTCGTGGCTCATATTCGCCAGAAACTCGCTTTTGGCGCGATTTGCGGATGTCGCTTCCCCCGCAAGAATGGTGGCGCGTTCTTCGGCCCGCTGACATTCTATCACTTTGTGCCGGAGATTAATGTTGGCCTGCTGCAATTCAAACGTGCGTTTGTGGACCTTGGTCTCCAGCGTCTCGTACAGGTTCCGCAGTTTCTGCCCCAAACGGTTAAAGCTGTCGGCAAGAAGCCCGATTTCATCATTCGACCTGACCTGCAGCGGCTGGAAAAGGCCTTCCTGGTCTCGCTGGGTTGTCTGTCGGAAATAGGCGGTGATTTTTTTGATAGGCCGTCCGACAAGCAGTTCAAAAGAACAGAAAATGCCCCCGAATAAAGCCAGAAGCGCAAACATTAATTTCGAAAACCGCTGCAGGGTCAGTTCATTGACCTGGCTTTGATACCCCTCCAACGGAATGGCGATCATACGCAGCTCGGAATGGGGGTCTGTCAGCGAGACGTCGTTTCGGTCCATCCTGAATTTGGTCAGGTAATTTCGACCGTTCAGCTTAATAATCCGGTCCATCGATTCCAACGCCGGGTTGTTATCAAACAACCGATAGACCCGAGACCCCTCTGAACTGGCCTGACGGAGAATTT
This sequence comes from Phycisphaerae bacterium, assembly GCA_029858345.1. Classification (GTDB taxonomy): domain Bacteria; phylum Planctomycetota; class Phycisphaerae; order Sedimentisphaerales; family Anaerohalosphaeraceae; genus 4572-13. The sequence continues at coordinate 12,188 of JAOUFG010000078.1, read as the reverse complement.
TGGATAGCTGCTCCCCTTTGGCCCGGATAATCACATGAGGATAATGTTTTTGAGCTTCTTCAAAAATTGCTTTAACTATTTGGCCGTGAAGTCCGGTTTTTTGTTCGGCGCTGTTAAATGCATCGCGGTTTTCCGGCGAATCCACCAATGTACTGCCCTCTTCCAAAGCAATCTCAAAGGCCATTGCCAACTCGGCTTGCTGACCCAGCATCTGCTGCAGGGAATCGTGACTGCTCTTCCATGTCTGGTAAACCAGAAACAGGGAGAAGGCCGTCGAAAACAATCCGATCGCCAACAAAAATTTCATTCCTAAACTTGAATAAGATCGCATTTTATCTCACACGCCAATCACTGAACCGGCCCTTATACCAAAGGGACCATAATTAGTTACCATTAGGTATCGGCCATCGAAATGGCCCGATTAACCTGGAAAAATGCAAAATACCGAAGCCGGAATTTTCCGGCCGAAATCGCAAAAAACCGTATTTTTTTTCTGAGAAGTCCGATAATCCAGAAATACTCGCGGCAGAGGATTAGCAGTGCCGAAAAGACAAAACCAGCAAGGTTTACGGCCCTTAAAACGGGCTCAAATTTCGAAATTTTTAACCTCATCTCTATCAAAACGAAAAAATTTCGATACTCGAGAAAAACAGCTTGTGCCTGAATTTATCTCACTTAAACTATTATAAATAAAGTGCTTGTTTTCAATATAAATGGCAGTGGACAGGCGAAAAATACTCGGCGAAATATCATTTTAGCGAAAATTTTCGCCTTTCCGATTGACATATTTCGACAAATTAACTATATTAACAGATGTGAGTAAGAACAAAATCAACCAGAAAGATATCGCAGACAGTCTTAAACTGTCTGTTGCAACTGTTTCCAAGGCCCTGCGGGGGGACTATTCGGACATCAACAATGAAACCAGGGCGCGTGTGGTGAATATGGCCAGCCAACTCGGCTACACCAACCATGGGAGCGGGAGCCAACAGGCACTTCTGGATGAGGAACGAACAAAATGCTACACGGTGGGGGTCCTCATCCTTCGTAAAATGTATGAATGGCAGCACACCAATTATTTTGCAGGGATGAGCGAAAAGTGCGCAAAAATGAATGTTTCCCTAATCCTGCATTATGTGGGGGAAGACAATTGCCATCTCATTCTCGATAAAGAACACCAGCCGCCGGCCTTACGTGACGGCAGCATGTCAGGGCTGATCCTGGTAAACCACTGGCCCGAAGAAGTTGTCGCCCGATTGAATGATCAGGTGCCGTGTGTTTCGATCCAGCATTCTTATCAGGATACCCGCATGGATATTATCCTGGCCGATGAGGCCCAGGGCATTGAGCAGTTAGCCGAACACCTTTATTCCCAAGGACACCGAAAAATCGGTTTTATGGGCAACTGCGGCCAGGTTTATTTCGCCAGAACCCGTTTCAGCGCCTATGTCGGCGCATTAACCAAGCTGGGTCTGGCATTGGATCTTGCAAATGTAATCGATGTGTCACCTGCACATCTGGAAGATAAAGAAATTGTTTTGACTGGGCAGATTGAATCCGTAATCCGACGAATGCAAAACGGGGTTCGAGCGTGGATCTGTGCCAGCGATTGGGTGGGATATCTGCTTAGCCGAGGACTTATCGATCGGGGGTATGTGATACCGAAAGATGTATCAATCGTCGGATTTGATAACAGCGAAGACAACACGTTCGGATGCCCCAAACTGACCAGTGTTACCGTCCCGGCGCTTCGGATTGGAGCCGAAGCGCTGAGACGGCTCATCAACCGGATTAAGCATCCGACCAGTTCACCGCTCAAGGTTATGCTGCCGTGTAAATTATTTGAAGCCCAGACATCATCTCCGCCTCCCGGAACAGCATAAACGACCCTTCAGGGTCCTTTTATGCCGTTCGGTATCCGGCCGGAATAATCTAAACCCAACAATTTCAGCCCAATGGCATCTTGAGGCGCATCGGTTTCCGTGAATGGGTATGTCGGAAATAGGGGGCCGGCAAATGTAACCTTAAGACGCACTGCTGTGAACGCGACCGCGGCAACGTTCGCACTCACAGGCGTTCACCAATTGAAGGCGGGAATTGCCAAAAAGCAATTTGCTGTCGGTCAGTCGGGCGCCCTTGGCCTGCATCTTTCGAAGCGCGATATCGGCGGCCGATTTTTCATGTGATCCCAACGCATCCACAATAACTGTTACAGACTTGCCCCGTGTCAAAAGCCCCAGTACGGTATATAGTACGGAGGATTCGGTGGGACCGCCGATAACAATAAATTCAGACGCTTTGACCTCTGTCAGAACTCGCTCTGCACGGGGTTCCTCAAACGGGTCGATGGTGCGTTTACAAAGAATGAGCTGATCGTAGTTACGGAGGACATCACGGGGGAAATCCGTTGTGTCACTGGAATCGAAAGTCACCCTGCGGTTACGCAGTGTATAAGGGATTTTACATACCCCCAAAGTGCCCGACACACAAAAATCGCCGTTATGCCCGTTGCTGGGATTATGACACTGCACGGTTGAAATAAGACGGATCTGATCACGGCGCGTCCATGCCATCACGCGGCGAATATTGGCCAGCACCCGACGGTGATTACGCACACAAGCGTTTCCCTCTGCCAGGAACAAATCCCTTTGCGTGTCAACATCAATTAAAATCCGTTTCTTCCGTAATGTCAGGATGGGTCGTATCATTTCAGCTGCCGCACCCAAATTTAGTGGCATATTAAACGCTTCCATACAAACTATACGCTGCCGCCCCGCCTTGGGTTCTCGGCGTATATGTATTTCGTTCTTAAGAATGCTTGACTTAATCAGTTTTATAGACAAAATATGCCTGACTTAAAAATGTGAATGCTTTTGTGTTATTGTACATAAGGACAAAATGTTATGGCAAAACGCGCCATCAAAGAGTATCCGAATATCTCCTTAAGACCCGATAATATAAAGGGAACGCTGAATTTTGACGATCTTTTCGGACGTTCGGCACCCGTTGAAATGGAAATCGGCAGCGGCAAGGGTACGTTTCTGCTTGAAGAAGCAAAAACATTTCCGGAAAAAAATTTTTTTTGCATCGAATGGGCAAACAAATATTATAAATACGCCGTAGATAGAATAGGAAGATGGAGGGTGTTGAACGTGCGCCTAATGCGGACCGATGCGGCAACGTTTATCGCCCAACATATTGCCGATGAATCCATCCAAACTTTTCATCTGTACTTTCCCGACCCCTGGCCCAAGAAGAAACACAACAAGCGGCGATTCTTCTGTGATGAAAATCTGGTCCAATTGCTTCGTATCCTCAAGCCGAACGGCATCATTAACATTGCTACGGACCACGCGGATTATTTCGAGCAAATGACCGAGGTGGCTGGACGAGCAATTGAACAGGGGCTTGTCAGGAAAATCGATTTTATCCGCCCCGCCGGAGCACGGGACGGTGAAATCGTCGGCACGAATTATGAACGAAAATACATGAAAGAAGGTCGTAAGACATATACACTGGCTTTGCAGAAACTATGACACAGGCCTCTATCAATCTTGACTCGCTGGACGTCGTCCTGCGGGAATACCGGGAAAAATTCGACCGGTTTTCTGAGATTTTGATTGCTGAAAATCAAAAGTATAATCTGACGCGTATTGATTCGCCGGAACAGATTGAGGTGCGGCACTTTCTTGATTCACTGGCGGGGCTTTTGATCCTGGACGAGTTGTCTCAAAAGACAGGCAAACCCTTAAAGGTTCTGGATATCGGTTCGGGTGCTGGATTTCCGGGTCTGGTGCTGGCGATCGTCCGCCCCGCATGGCGCATTACCTCGATGGAAGCGACGGGCAAAAAGGTACATTTCCAACAGATGATCTGCGGCGAACTTGGCTTGAAAAACGTAACGGTGTTGAATGTTCGCGCTGAAGACACGGCACACCACACCGCCTACCGTCAGCAGTTTGATGCGGTCACGGCGCGGGCACTGGCGGCGATGCCGATTTTGGCGGAGTTGTCGCTGGCGTTTGCGAAACCCGGCGGACTGGCGCTATACTGGAAAGGCCCTTCGGCGAAAGAAGAACTGCAAACCGCCCAGGCAGCCATTAAAGAAATGGGAGCCGACATTCACGACACCCTGTCTTATACACTTCCGACAAATGAAGGTACACCGGCGCAGTTGTCCCTGATCGTCTGCAAAAAGATAAAAAAAACGCCGAAGCAATATCCGAGAGTGTATGGTATCATCAAAAAGAAACCCCTGTCAAACTGACTTATCGTCAGTTTGAAATGTAAATTGTAAAATCTAAATTGTAAAATTAAGTTATCCCGACGTTGTCGGGATAACTTATTACTTAGCAAACAATCAAGCGCGAAGGGGCGACACGGAATTAAGGATAAAAAACTATGCCGGAAGATAAAGCATTTGTTGTTGAACTGAACGATGAAAAGGACTACCAGCGTCTGATCCCCGGGGCGCCGACAACGCACGGGATGAAAAGCGGCCGGGTCTATCTCGAACCGGGCACTGACTGCGGAATCCACAGCACCGAGGACAAGGAAGAACAACTCGTCTTTTTATCCGGCTGCGGCACGGCCATCATTGGCGAAGAAGAACTCATCGTCGGCGAGGGCAGAATCTGTTACATCCCCCCGCACACCAAACACAACATCCTCAACACCAGCACCGAACCGCTGGTCTATATCTTCTGCGTTAGCCCTGTGTCTTAGGAAATGACCTCGCGCACAAAAAGGGGCCGCAAAAAGCGGCCCCTTGTGTTTTTTAATGTTCCTCCGAGGACATTAGAACTTGTACATTAAGTTAAAGCTGGCCCAAAACTCATCTTCGGTATTCACGGTATCTTCCCATGACGACTGATAGTAAACGCCCGGCGTCAAGGACAGATTGTTTCCCAGGTCGTACGTAGTCGAAATACCAAAGACCGCATTGGACCAGTCATTGTCCACATCTGTTGCCCCATTGGGTGAGACTCCATCATTGTAAACTGCTTCTGAATGCAGTTTCAGGTCCTGCTGGCCGCCGGTGATCGGATCGGTATAAGGCAGCGAGTAGTCCAGCATGAAAATATGTGCAAACCCCGAAGCAGAACCGCCAAACGCCTGGTTGGCGCCAACGACGGTACCGCTGTTGGCGGGCATCAGCTTGACAAGGACATACGCCGGAACCAAGTTCTCTACACCCAGCAGTGCCGGAAAGGCGAAGACGCCGTGAACTTCATGAAGGTCGATGCTGGAGGTGGTATGGCTGGTTCGGTCGGGATAGTTGAAGTACCGATATCCCAGCATATAACTCATCATATAAGGTTCACCCTCAAAGGCCATACCCTTATAGCTCAGCGTATAATCCCATCGCTCGTTTATTTCGTGGCCGGACGAAGCGGCGCGATGACCAATGGCATGAAGCCCGAACCCAGTGTCCCAGAGATCCAGATCAATGTACGGATGAATTGCCGACTTGTCTGAAAATACATCAAAGCCGCGCCAGAGATATTTCGTAGTGTAGTCAATTCCAACGGCGCCATGCAACGTGGAAGCATCCGCGGCGTCCCCTGCTCGAACCATTCCCACGACGGCTAACAACACGACAATACTTACCAACATTCCATTCTTCATAGATACTCTCCTTAAAACATTGTACTATTGTTCATTTTAGTGTTTATACACCGCTCTCGTTAAGCAATTCGATTACCATTTACCGGTTTTGCGCACTTCGGCCTTCGGCAGCTTCTCAAGTTCCTTAGTATACTTCTGGAGTTCTTCTTCAGGCAGTTCATAATCGGTCAGTTTGCCGGACAAATACGCATCGTACCCCAGTAGATCCATCAGACCATGACCGCTATAGTTGAATAGGATGACCTTTTCTTTACCTTCTTCTTTGGCTTTCTTGGCCTCATCAATCACTGCCGCCAGCGCCTGGCTTGTTTCCGGAGCCGGAATAAATCCTTCCGTACGAGCCCAGGTCACGGCGGCTTCATACGAAGCAAGCTGATGGTACGCTCTCGGCTCCATCAGGCCCTCAATAATCGCCTGGCACACCATCGGCGCCATACCGTGATACCGCAGGCCGCCGGCATGAATCGGCGGCGGTACAAATGCATGACCCAGCGTGTGCATTGCCAGCAGCGGTGTTGTACAGGCCGTATCCCCGAAATCGTAAGCAAAGGGTGCACGCGTCATCGTGGGGCATGCCGTCGGTTCGACTGGAATGATTCGAATGTCGGCACCGTTGATTTTGTCGGCCACATACGGGAACGACAGGCCTGCAAAATTACTGCCGCCGCCGGCACAACCGATGATCACGTCCGGTGTACCCGCCCCGATCATCTTCATCTGCTTTTTGGCTTCCAGTCCGATGATCGTCTGGTGCAGCATTACATGGTTCAGTACGCTGCCCAGCGAGTAGCGTGTCTTGCCGGATGTGTCGGTAACCGCCTCTTCAATGGCCTCGCTGATGGCGATACCCAGACTGCCGGGCGTGTCCGGCGTTTCGGCCAGGATCTTTCGGCCCGCATTGGTCTGGTCACTGGGACTGGCAATACAATTAGCCCCCCAGGTCTGCATCATGATCTTGCGGAACGGTTTCTGATCAAAGCTGATCCGAACCATATACACCTTGCATTTCAGCCCGATCAATTGACAGGCAAACGCTAATGCACTGCCCCATTGCCCTGCACCGGTTTCGGTGGTGAGTTTTTCAATACCGAACTGCTTGTTGTACCAGGCCTGGGGAACAGACGTATTGGGCTTATGGCTGCCGGGGGGACTGGTGGATTCGTCTTTGTAATAGATCTTCGCAGGCGTATCGAGAAACTTTTCCAGAAACACCGCCCGCCGCAGCGGCGCCGGACGCCAGCGGTAAAGAATATTGAGAATTTCTTCGGGAATGTCGATCCACCGCTCGGTACTGACTTCCTGTTCGATCAGGTTCATCGGAAAAACAGGTGCCAGCATTTCGGGACCAATGGGCTTGCCGTCCGGACCCAGCGGTGGCAGCATGGGCGTTGGAAGATCGGCACCGAGATTGTACCACTGACGGGGAATGTCCTTTTCATTCAACCAGACTTTTACTTGTTCCATAATTACACACTCCTGCTAAACAGCCGTCTCGGTTTTTACGGCAAACACTGTATGGGCTTGTACAGATGAAAAACAATGCTTTTCCCTGTACATAATCATCTATACTATAACAGATTATCCGGAATAATCAAGAACTTTCTGAAAAAAATAAACCCTATTTTTTGCCTATGAAACACCGACTTTTATCCTCCAAGTACTCACTGCTTATCTACATCTTCTGCGTCGCTCCGGTGAAGTAGCAACAGCGCGGCGGCGTGAGCCGCCCGATTGCGTGACCCTGTGGGTATCGAAGCACTGTGTGTGAATACGGTATGCACGTGGTGACGCAATCGGGGAGCTTGCGCTCCCGCGCTGTTGTTACTCCCGCTTCAATTCAATATGCCTCGTGAAGTTTTTGTCGTCGCGGTCGGGGTGGTCCTGGCGGTAGTGGACGCCGCGGGATTCTTTTCTTTCATTCGCGGCGTGGGCCATCAGGCCGGCGATGGTTAACATGTTCTGGCACTCCCAGCCAAACGACGAAGTGAAAACCTGATCCATCACGTATCGCTGCCAGAAGGTGATGATCTCGGCGGCCTCGGTCAGCGGCGTTTCGTTGCGGGTGATGCCGACATTGCGCCACATCAGGGCCCGCAGTGAATTGCGTACATCCTCAGCATCCAGACGGCTGCGGTCCGACGGCGGGATTGGGACCTGCATCCGGCAGTATTGCGGCCTGACCGTGTCATTGATCAGCGACACCGCAGATTGGCCGGCGATCTTGCCGAACACCAGCCCTTCCAAGAGCGAGTTGCTGCCGAGCCGGTTGGCCCCATGCAGGCCGGTGGAGGCGACCTCGCCAGCGGCGAACAGCCGGGGAATATTTGTCGCGGCATCTACATCGGTCTTGACACCGCCGATCATGTAATGGGCGCTGGGCCGGACTGGAATCAGGTCCTTGGACACATCGATATCAAAACTTTCGCACAGTTCGCTAATCAGCGGAAACCGCCGCTGGAAATGCTGTTTGTCAAAATGGCGAATATCCAGATAGACATGCGTGGTGCCTGTTTTGAGCATCCGGTCCAGGATCGCCCGGCTGACCACGTCACGCGGGGCCAGTTCGCCCGCCGGGTCGTACTCTCTCATGAACGGCTCACGGCGGCTGTCCCGCAGAATGGCCCCCTCGCCGCGGAGGGTTTCGGTCACCAAGGCACGCGAGGCACCGGCGATATATAACGTCGTCGGGTGAAACTGCATAAACTCCATGTCCCGCAGCATCGCCCCGGCCCGCCAGGCCATCGCCAGACCGTCGGCGGTCGCACATTCGGGGTTGGTGGTCTCGCGATAGAGCCGCCCCGCCCCGCCGGTGGCCAGGATCGTCGCCCCGGCCCAGATAATCTGCAAGCTGCCGCTGGGCCGCATTCCGATAGCCCCGATGCATTCGCCGTCGTCATTGGTCAGCAGGTCGATGGTGAAAAAGTTTTCGATGATATTGATTGCCTGCGTCTGCCGCACACGGCTGATGAGCGTTTCGGCGATGCCCCGGCCGGTCGAGTCGCCGTGTGAATGCGCCACACGGGCATGACTGTGACCGCCTTCCAGCGTGACATCGATCTCGCCATCGACCCGGTCAAACACCGTCCCCCAGTCGGCCAGTTGACGGATCAGGGCGGGGCCTTCCTTAACAACCCGCTCGACGATGGCTTTGTCCGCGATACCGCCGCCGGTTTTCATCGTATCGGCGATGTGGGCGTCGAAGCTGTCGGCTGCGGCCAACACCGACGCGATGCCGCCCTGGGCGTTCCAGGTATTGCTGTCGGAAAACGTGCCCTTGCACACCAGTGTCACGGTTCGATCCTGCGCCGCTTCCAGCGCAGCCCGAAGCCCCGCGATCCCCGCCCCGATGACCAGGCAATCCGTAAAGAGCTGCTGCGTTGTCGCCGTAGTGAACGGCACCAAATATCGTCGTGTTTCCGCCTGTCGTGTCGGCATAGTATTCCTTTATAATTCGCTTAGTGCTTTCCAGTCGCAGAAGGACAGGGTTTCGATAACGCCTTCGCCGAGTTTGCCTTCTTCGACGCTGGATTCTTCGTCGTAGGGCACGATGGACAGCAGGTTCGTCTCGCCGAAACCGCATATCACGTCCGGCGAGGTTTCTTCGGCGATATCGGCCTCGAATGCATTGTACCCGCTGATGACCAATCCCGCAACCGGCAAACCGGCGTTCCGCACCGCCGCAATCGTCAGCAAACTATGGTTGATCGTCCCCAAGTTCGGCCGGGCCACAATCACTGTGGGCAGGTTAAACTCAACCGCCAAGTCAAGTACGGTATGCTCGGCATCCAGCGGCACCATCGCCCCGCCGATGCCTTCGACAATCACCACATCCGTATTTTCACAAAGATAGTTGTAAGCGGTCACGATTTCCTCATAGTCAATCAACCGCCCTTCAACCTGAGTGCAGGTGATTGGTGCGGCGGGTGTTTTATACGTCACCGGCGAAATTACCGAAAGCGAGTAATCCGCATCCGCACACATCGCCAAAAACTCGGTATCGTCACTGATAAGGATTCCCTCATCCCGGCAGCCGGATGCAATGGGCTTAAACACCCCAACCTTAAGTCCCTGTTGGCGCAGCACATGCGCAATCCCCCCGGCGATGAGCGTCTTGCCCACGCCGGTATCGGTCCCGATAATGAATAGGCCATTCTTTTTGGGTAAGTTTAAATTCAGCATATAAATCCATAAATTAAAAAGTATCAGCCTTTTTAATTCCCCTCAAATGTCTGTAGTATTTCAGTGAGTTGTTTTTTTTCTGCAATTTCAAAAGGAGTTCTACCTATAGTATAATCTCTAAATTCAAAAGGATTGCTGTCAGGATAATGAAGCGGCGTTATTTTATTTTCTAAATAAGGATCTGCACCGTATTTAACCATTAGTTTAACTATTTCAATAGAAGAAGATTCTTGTATCAGAATTTTATGTAGTGGCGACCAACCATTATCATCTTGAATGTTTGGATTTGCCCCATGCTCTAAAAGCAATTTGACAATGCCTAGCCTATTTTTAGTCCTAAGCGGGTTTAGTAGATGCATAGGAGTCTGGTTTTTCCATTTTGTTGCATTGGCGTCAGCTCCATATTTTAACAAAAGCTTTACAGCATCAATATTATCCGCCCAAACTGCACAGTGTAAAGGAGTGTCCCCCTCTGCTGAATCTTTGCCCTGTCGATAATTGGCATCTGCACCATTGCTCAGTAATAATTCAATAACATCATGACCTGCTTTGTAACAAGCCGTACATAGTAGGGTATTATCACAATCGTCACGAAAGTTTAAATTATTCGTTTTTTCTATTAGTACGCTAACACGTTTACTGTTATCTGCTTGAACAGCATGAAACAATTGCATCTGGGTTGTACCGAGATAACCTTGAAAATACAAAGCCATTCCTGCAATTGAAACAATCGGAATAAGCAGAATCAGTAACAAGACCGTCTTTTTAAAAGTCACATATACCTCCTTATAAGGCTAATTCCCTGAGACAACTAAATGTATTCAAAGGAACTTGGTTTGCGCTGTTATTACTTTCATTAAATCCTCTTCTAGCGTTTCTTCAATAATGTCCAGCAATTGTGTCAGTGTTTCGATATTCATCCCCACGGCGGGCATCAGGACAATGACGTTGCCGAGTGGGCGCATCATGGCGCCTTTGGGGCGCATGGCGGCGCAGACTTTGGCGCCGATCTTGTCTTGTGATGGGAACGGTTCTTTGGTCTGCTTGTCTTTGACCAGTTCGATCCGGCCGATCATGCCGCATTGGCGGGCGTCGCCGACATGGGGCAACTCCGCAAACCGTTCAAAGTACTGCGAAATCAGGTCGATCTTTTCGGGCATCGTTTCGAGAATCTTGTTTTCCTCAAATAGTTCCAGTGATGCCAATGCCGCTGCGCAACCGAGGGCATTACCGGTGTAGGTATGGCCGTGGTAGAAGGTTTTGTGAATATCGCCGGAAACCGCAAACGCGTCAAAAATTGTCTGCGTGGTCAGCGTCGCCGCCAGCGGCAGATACCCCGCACTAATCCCCTTTGCCATGCACATCAGGTCGGGGTGAACATCTTCATGCTCACAAGCGAACATTTTTCCTGTCCGTCCGAAGCCCGTCGCAACTTCATCAACAATTAGTAGTACGTCATATTTCCTCGCCAGTTGTTCAACGCCCTTTAAGAATCCCGCCGGATGTACGATGATCCCCGAGGCTCCCTGCACCAGCGGCTCGACCACAATCGCGGCGATCTGCTCGCCATGACGTTTCAAAATCGCTTCCATGGCCTCCAGTGAATTTTTGGCGCATTGGGCCGGTGTGCCCTCAAACCGATACGGATTCGGAGTCGGAGCATAATACGTCTTAAAAATCAGCGACTTAAAAATCCCATGAAACAGATCCATCCCGCCGACGCTGACCGACCCGATCGTGTCGCCGTGATAGGCCTCCTTCAGTGCGATGAATTTCGTCTTCTCCGTCCGGCCCGTGTTCTGCCAGTATTGGTACGCAATCTTGATAGCGATCTCGACCGCCGTGGCCCCGCTGTCGGAGTAAAACACCTTCTCCAATCCCGCCGGCGCGATCTGCACCAGTTTTTCCGCCAGTTCAATCGCCTGCGTCTGTCCCAGCCCCAGCAGCGTACTGTGCGCGATTTTGTCGAGCTGCGCCCGAATCGCATCGTCGATTTTTTTCACGCGGTGGCCGTGTACGTTGCACCACAAACTGCTGACGCCGTCGATGTAGCGGTTGCCGTCGGTATCGATCAGGTAAAAACCCTCGCCGGACTCAATCACCACCGGTGTACAGCTGAGCCAGTCAGCCATCTGCGTAAACGGGTGCCACAGGTAGCGTTTGTCCAGTTCAATCAATCGTTGAGTATTTTCGTTCATATACCCTTCAGGGTAGTAAATTCCCGCAAGCAAAGTCGTAACTTACGGTCGTTACTCTACATAGAAAATATGGAACGACCGGCCCTGCGATTGTAAAGGGTCGTCATAAGCCGATAGTGCTTATGCGATACGGTGGCGTGTGGCCACTGAAAATCGCGGGTTATTACCTTGCGGCAACAGAGC
>JAOUFG010000077.1 GCA_029858345.1 Phycisphaerae bacterium | reverse complement strand
GCTCTGTTGCCGCAAGGTAATAACCCGCGATTTTCAGTGGCCACACGCCACCGTATCGCATAAGCACTATCGGCTTATGACGACCCTTTACAATCGCAGGGCCGGTCGTTCCATATTTTCTATTGTTGTTTTAAGCCCGATGGGCTTTGTGGAATTTTCTGTTTTAATAGATTCCTCACCCCAAAGGGGATTCGGAATGACAAATGGATAGGATTTTTTGAATGGCGAAGAAAACAGTGAAGAAGAAGGCGGTTACAAAACCGGTGAAGAAAAAAGTTGCAACTAAAGTTGCCTCTAAAGGGAAGCGGTCTGCGGTGGTGGATACTCGGGTGGTTTATTGCGGGGATAATCTGGATCAGCTTGCCAAGTTGCCGGAGGGGTGTGTGGATTTGATCTATATCGATCCGCCGTTTAATTCGAATCGGAATTATGAGGTGTTCTGGGGGGAGACCAAGGAAAAGCGGGCGTTTGAGGATCGGCATGCTTCGACGCAGGCGTATATTGAGTTTATGCGACCGCGATGTGTGGAACTGCACCGGGTACTGAAAAAAACGGGGTCGCTCTACTTTCATTGCGACTGGCACGCCTCGCACTATGTCAAAGTGATGCTCGATCAGATTTTCGGGGAAAATCAGTTTCACACAGAAATTATCTGGCGACGCACAAATGCTAAAGGGCTGGCGTTCAAGTCATTCCCGAATAACCACGATTCTATTTTTTACTACACAAAGGGAAAAACTTGCACATTCAATCGCCAATATCTACCGCACGATGAAGAATATCTTGAAGCTTTTTATAAATTTGTTGAACCTGAAACAGGGCGGCGTTATCGATTGGGCGACTTAACCAATCCTAATAAAAATCGACCTAATCTGACTTATGGCAACCTCTAAAAATGTGGAAAACAAAAGCCCGGAACGACAGTGACGGGATAAAAACGCGGCATTGGCATTGTGGAATTTGAATTTTTAGAGGTGCCCTTATGAATTTCTTGGTGTTAAGCGAGTTTGGCGATGGACAAAAGAACGTATGCAGGAAGCATACGAAAAGGGAATTGTCATACAGACGAAGCCTGGCACAGTTCCCGCGATGAAGCGATATCTCGACGAGCAAGAGGGTGTTCCGGTTGACAGTGTATGGGCTGATATACCACCCATTCAAGCACAATCTACTGAACGTCTTGGTTATCCGACGCAGAAACCGCTGGCGTTGTTGGAGCGAATTATCAAGGCGTCGAGTAATGAGAATGATATTGTTTTGGATGCGTTTTGCGGGTGCGGGACGGCTTTGGTTGCGGCGGAGAATTTGGGGCGGCAGTGGATCGGGATCGATGTGTCGCCGACGGCGTGCCGGGTGATGGCCAAGCGGCTGCGGGATGTGTGCAAGATCAAAGAAGACGAGCAGTTGTGGCGGATCGGGCGGGGGTTTGTGGTGCGCGACCTGCCGTGGACGGTGGAGAAGCTGCGTAAGATACCGCCGTTTGAGTTTGAGAACTGGGCGGTGATTGCGCTGGGCGGGATTCCGAACGCGACGCAGGTAGGCGATATGGGGATTGACGGGCGGATTTACCCGGTGAGCGCGGTGCCGAAACGGGTTGAGGGTGAGTTTGATTTTATGGATGCGTGGTACCCGATTCAGGTCAAGCAGAAGGACAAGGTCGGGCGGCCGGATATTGACGCGTTCGAGGCGGTGATGATGCGCGAGGACAGGGCGAAGGGGTTCTTTGTATCATTTGATTACACGCAGGACGCGATAGCCGAAATCGGGGCGTTCTTTAAACGGACGGGCAAGACGATTATCGCGCTGACGGTGGCTGATATTTTGAATGAACAGATTGCGCATAAGTTGGCTTAAAACCCCCTCCCCCCTAACGGGGTACTCCCCCTTCCTCCTTCGCTCTCCGAGCTACGGAGGACAGGTCGCAGGGGGAGAGCTTATGGCCGTAAAAAAAGCCCGCTGTGGGAGCGGGCTTTTGGAGTTTATGGGTATTGCGTGCGATCAGTCCTGACCGTCGTGTTCTTGTTGTTCCATGGGATGGGCGTTTTGGTACTGCTCATTCATATGGCTTGTCGTCACGTGGGTGTAGATCTGGGTCGTTGACAGCGACTGATGGCCCAGCAGTTCCTGGACGCTTCGCAGGTCCGCTCCATTGTTGAGCATGTGGGTCGCGAAACTGTGCCGCAGTGTGTGCGGGCTGATGGACGGGTCCAGTCCGGCTTCAATCAGGTACTTATCCATTTTCCGGCGGACGCTTCGGGTACTCAGACGCTGGCCGTGTTTGTTGGCGAAAAGAACCCGTGAATCAAAGCCGGAGTCATTGGCCATGCGGCGGTTGCGGAATTCGATATAATGCTGGATTGACCGCAGAGCGCCGGAGCCGATGGGGCAGAGGCGTTCTTTTTTGCCCTTGCCGCGGATGTGGATGACCTCACTGAGAAAATCCACATCGTCCATATTCAGAGACACCAGTTCACTGACACGCATGCCGGTGTTGTAGAGCACTTCGAGCATGGCCCTGTCCCGTGCGCCCAGCCAGGTATTGGCAGGGGGGGTGTTCAGGAGCCGGACCACCTGTTCGTATTCGAGGAACTTGGGCAGTTTCTTGTCCTGTTTCGGCGTTTTAATGGTTACAACCGGGTTGCCGGCGACATAGTCCCGCTTGACGAGGAACTTATAGAAACTGCGAAGAGTCGCCAGCTTGCGGGCCGTCGTGGACTTGGAATAATGATTCTGTCCCAGTTCGGCCATGTACCGGCGGATCGTGTTAACATCGGCGCCGATGATTAATTCGTCGACGTTCACCTGTGTCTGTGTCGCGGTTGCGGTTGCCGAAGCGGTTTGCCATGGATTTTCGGCGGAACCGGCCTCACTGTGTCCGTCCGACGCATGGCCGGCCAGAAACGATTCAAATTGTTCCAAGTCCGCTCCATAACACTTGGCGGTATGCTCTGAAAAATGTTTTTCAAATTTCAGATAGCTGATAAATTCCTGAGTTATTGCTGAATTGTCCATAATCTGTCCCTTCGAGTCAAAAGCATCCGCTTGTCACATATTGACGCCCCGGAAGATGTCAATGCTGTTATTATTAAGAACCCTGATGATAGGTCTTTACAGGGTCGTTCAGGTCTTTGTATAGAATTTGATCCGCCTCGCCGATCAGCGACTGCGTCAGTTTGAAACTTAAAACAGCGGCATCAAACCAGTCAAAACTTGTTTGGGGGTTGTTGGCAGCAGCCACAAAAGCATCCAGCAGTTGCCCTTCGCTTTCCTCCGGGTATCGGAAGATAAACTTTTCCGAACCCTTGTTCAAAACAAGTTGTTTTTTAATTTGAGTCATATTTTTCCGCCGGTATATAAGATTGATGTATGATTCCTGAGATACCAAAAAACATCTCATCGAGCCATGAAAAGGCCCGATGGACACTTGTATTATCGGCCGAGAACTGAAACTTCTTAAATAAAATCTTTGATTAAAGGCCGTAAATGCGGAAGATAATGAAGAAGTCCCATAACAAGACAGGGGGGTGCAGTGGCAAAGGAGCTGAAATCCTGAGAAATTAAATTGGCTTGTAATATATTTTTTTGTTTTTTTCTTCAGTGGTGATTTTTGACAGGGCCCGGAGCTTGACGAGGGCCGGGATGAGCTGTTCTTTTGACAATCCCAATCCGGCGGACAGGTCCTCCAGCGAGCAGGGTCTTCGCCGGAGTGTTTCGAGGACCACATTTAAGTCTGCGATCCGACCAGTGGCGGTGACGTGTTTGGAAAAGTCGGCAATGACCTCGGCACGTTCGTCCAGGACGCGGGCGATCTGCTCAAGCCGTTCGGGTCCCACGCGAGCCGCCTCCGGATGGACGACCGGCCGTACGGAGGTGTTGACTTGTATTTTGTCGGGGCTGATCTGTTCAATCCGTGTTTTCAAGTTTAATATCGCCTGTTCCGTAGTATTGATGCCTTCACAGAAGAACACTTCCAGCCAGATCTGTCCGGCGTATTCGGATCGAAACCGGACGAGGCCGTCAACGTACTGTTCAAAATCAAGATCCGGATGGGGATGGTTCATTTTTTGAAATGTTTCCGCATCTCCGGCGTCCAGCGAGGGCAGCACCACATCCGCCAAGCCGCAGTCGGCCCGGACATCGGGGCGGCTCAGGAGCGTGCCGTTGGTAATCACCGCGACCGGAATGCGTGTAACGGCCCTGATACCGCGGATCAAATCGCCGAGACCGCAGTGCAGGGTCGGCTCGCCGGAACCGCTGATGGTGATAAAGTCCGCATCCAGACCGTCGGCGACCTTGGTTCTCAGTTCGTCCAGAACGGCGTCGATGGGGGCATATTCTTTTCGTTCAAGAGTTTGAGGGGCGTCTTTTCCAAGCTGGCAGTAGATGCAATTCTGCGTACAGGTCTTCAGCGGGATAATGTCTACTCCCAAACTGCGGCCCAGCCGCCGGGACGGCACCGGCCCGAACAGGTATCTGTAATTTGGATTATTCACGTATTATTCTACTTTTAAAAAACGTAAAGATAAAACCAGCGTTTTTGTCATGCCGGATTTGATCCGGCATCCAGACGTTGACGCCCTGGACCCCGGATCAAGTCCGGGGTGACACATTGTCTATATTTACGATGTCATGTATTTTCTTGCAGGTTTCAACGAGTTTTTGTACCTGAGACAGCGGCAGCATACAGGCGGCGTCGCACAGGGCCTTGGACGGGTCGGGGTGGATTTCCATGAACAGGGCGTTGGCACCTGCGGCGACGGCGGATTTTGCCAGCACTCCGGCCAGTTCCGGGGCGCCGCCGCTGGCATTGCCAAGCCCCCCGGGCCGTTGCGTGCTGTGGGTTACGTCGAATACGACCGGGCACCCCAACTTCTGCATGGCCGGGATGCAGGTCATGTCGTTGACCAGACGGTTGTAGCCGAAAAAGGTGCCGCGTTCACAGAGCAGGATTTTCTCGTTGCCTGTCGAGCGAACCTTGTTGATGCAGTTTTTCATCTCTTCCGGACTGATGAACTGGCCCTTTTTGATATTGACGGGTTTGCCGGTATTGCCACAAGCCACCAGCAGGTCTGTTTGACGACATAGAAAAGCCGGAATCTGCATGGCGTCCACGACTTGACCAACGGCCGCCGCCTGATTTGGCTCGTGCACGTCTGTCAGTATTGGCAAGCCGGTTTTTGTGCGAATGCCGTCAAGAATCGCCAGGCCCTTTTCCAAACCCGGCCCGCGAAAGCTGTCGATGCTGGTGCGGTTGGCCTTGTCAAAACTGCCCTTAAAGACGCAGCCGATGCCCGTTGCCTTTTGAAGCTTGACAAGAAACTCAGCGACTTCAAGACAAACGGCCTCGCTTTCAATTACACACGGTCCGGCAATCACAAAAAAATCACCGCCTAATCCAACATCGATTGTACCAATTTTAAATGTCTGACTCATGTTAATCCTGATCTTGAAATAATAGGTTAAATAGAGCAGTTGCCTTTTTTGGCGCTCGATTTACCATAGATTATAACCATAATTCGCAGATGTGAAAGGTAAAATTGCCGCTTCGAATTTATCAAGTACGCAAAATTATTATTGAACAAGGCGGCTTGGTTCTATAATGTTTAAGTATAAGTTTCTGTCGATTGTTGTATAAAAAATAGAAAGGAGTATTATGAAAATTACGTTGATTATCACATCTGTTTTGTCTTGTATTGTCGTGTCCGGTTGCGGCGGGCGGATGGGGCATACGCCCGACCGGGCATTTGTGAATCCGTCCTCATTAGGCACCCATAAGGGCATCAGTGAAGGTCAGGGTATGCTTTACACCCTGCGGGGTGGTACCATCGACATGGCCCACGTCCGCGGCACCGCCGATCAGACCAAAAAGGCCTATGACCGCGCCTATAATTGCATCGTGGACGGCCGCCGCAGTTTCACCGTCAGTCCTGCATGGGAACGTATCACGAATAAAGTCACGTTTGACTATCCTGCCGATTGGGGTCGGACCCCCGAAGCCGAACGGCAGAAGATCGCCCATGCCATCGCCATCAAAGTGGCCCCCGTCGTCGGTTACAACTCCACCTTGATGCATGAAATGCTGACCTGGAAAGGTGCTAAATTTTTCCTTATTGAGCCGGAGTTTAAGTCATCGTTCTCATGGGAGGACCTGTATTGCCATGCTGTGGGATGCTGGGTCGCGGTCGACGCAATAAACGCCGGCGGCGATTTTAACACCGCCTTTACACGGCTGCTCAATCAGGAACTGAAGCGGCTGGGAGTGGTCTCCAAATCCAAAGCCAAACAAATTACCGAATCGGTTCGCGGCAAATGGTACACCTCGGCGTCGCTCTATATGAGGAACATGGACAGCTATCTCGATGACGATATCTCTCCCTGTATCGTGCCCGGCTACACCACCGAGCCGCCGATTTCCTACCCGCTGCCGAATCTGGACGGCATTGAACAATACGGCATCGGCGTTACCTATACCATTCGATCGTTGTTTCTTGAAAACGAGACGCTCAAGCGGATTGCCGGCACTTCGGACGACTTGCAGCCGCTCAAGGATTTCAAGCCGATTATGCAAAACATCCAGGCCGAAGCAAAACAAAAACACACGGAGTTAATTATACACAAATAATATACCCTACATAGCCGCGACCCAACGGGAATTTTCAATCGCGATCACTATAAAAAAACGAAATTCGAAACAAATTCTGATTTCAGGAATTCAAATGAACGACACAATTCTTGTTTTACTTGTACTCAGTTCTATTATCCTCGCCGGTTGCAGCCCGGGGCGGGGCTATGAATGGGGGCATACGGGGGCCGATACGTTTGATGAAGACCCGTTCAATCTGGCCCCGTTCGGTAGTCCGTTGGTCGATGGAAACGGGATTGTCTATACCCTGCGCTGCGGCACTATCGACCCGGACCATGTGTACGGATGGGCGCGAAAGACCAAGTCCTACTACGATGCGTTATACGATTGTCTCACCGACGACTGCGGCCGGTTATCCACCGGCTGTTTCAAAGTCAGTTTGACCTGTCCCGACGCGTGGCGGACATCACCGTCTTCGGCAAAAAAACAGGCCGCTCAGGAAATCGCCATCGAGGCGGCGCAGTACCTGGCCTTCAATGACGGTCTCTGGCATGAAATGGCCACTTGGTACGGCCATCGCACATTTCCCCTCATTTCCGATTTCGAAAGCGCGTTGAGTTGGGAGGATTTATACTCGGATCGACTGGGAACCGTGATCGCCGCCGAAGCGATTGCAATGGGAGGCGATTTTAATGCGAATGTGACGATGTTGACCCGGCGCGAACTGCAAAAACGCCAGGTTGTGGACACCGCGCGTGCCGCAAGCATTACAAAGACAATGGAGAATGTTGCTTATCGGGAAGATCCGTTTGCCAAAAAAATCCTGTGGCGAAATCTCGATATTGGAACGGGCGACGATACCATCGACCCGGTCGTCTTTCCGGGATTTACCAGCGAGCCGCCGATCCCGCTGCCGGCGCCGACACTTGATGTGTTCAACAAATACGATATTAAGGCCGACATTGTGGTGTCGCCGTTAAGCCCGGCATATCGTACGATTACCTCTAAAGCCGATATCCGCGGCGACTATATCCCGTCCGTTCATAACCAAAAAGTCCTCGCCGTTATCAAACAGGATGCGATCCAAAAAGGGTTCCGGGTTTTTGATTAAAAAGGCCACCACTTGAGAATCCCCGGCTCATAGTACTGCCAGCCCCAAATATTGTACCATGCTGCCCAGAATGAAACGATACTGACGACCCCCAGTATGACTATTGCAATCCGCCGCCAGTAGATTGCGACGATGATTCCTGCCATTGCCTTTCCGATCACTCCGAGGAAGGGGCCCAGCACCGGACCGGCAATACGTGCGGCAATATTAACCGCGGGGTGCATTTCTGTATCGACCCCATCGGCCAGCATGAAACGAATGGTGCTGATACCATCAGCCGTTAACGCGACAAGGTAGGTTACAATAATCCAGAAGTGCGTTTTCCAAAATCCTCTGGAATTGACAATAAAACGTTCTTTAATTTTATTTGTGTCCATTCGCCTGCCTTGACGTAGCTTTATGCGAAGTCAGGTGGTTCTACCCGATTGCGCGTCGCAGTCGGGTTCGCAGCCCTGCGGGTTTGGCTCCCGGCGGGACCAATATGCGGATGGCCTGGGGGATGACTTTGATATCCGCCGGAAGCGGGGGACCGGGGTCGCCGTCGATCTGGCAATAGACCGGTCCATCCGCGTGGGACACCTGAATCGATTTTCCCTGCGTGTAGATGACACTTTTGGAATCTGTGTGTTTTTTGAAAATAACATTGATGGAGTGGCCAATCAGGTGTACCTGATCGTGGCAGCGAAAGATGCATACGTCCAGCAGACCGTCGCCGAAGTCTGCGTTTTTACAGATGTTCAGCCCGATGGCGTAGCGGGACGTGTTGCCGACAAAGACCAGTCCCCGATCATTGAAAATTTCCCTGCCGTCCACGACAACACGGACAGCCGGAAAATCGTGCTCCCAGAACGCCCTCCAGATGGGCCAGAAATAGGTCAGGTGGCTGATGTGGCCGGTGCGATGTTGGCAAAGCCGATGAATCACGGCCCCGTCGAAGCCAAACCCCGCGATTGACATAAAGCATTGTTCATTGATCATCCCCATGTCCAGCGGTTTGATGCAGTTGCCCTCGAAGGCGTTGACCAGGGTCTTCAGGTGCAGGTCGAATCCCAGTTCGTTTGCCAGCAGGTTTTCTGTACCGCAGGGGACCGGCATGAATAATTTATTCGTGCCTTCCAGCCCGTGGAGAATCTCCCGCAGGGTCCCGTCGCCGCCGGCGCCCAGGACCAGGGCGCATTGGTAATCAATCGCGGCCTTCGTGGCCAGTTCGCAGGCGTGCTCCAACGATTGTGTAAACTCGACGCGGACATCATAGCCCTTTTCGGCCAGATAGTTCCTGAACCGGCTAACCAGCCATTTGCTGCTGCTGGCCCCGGATTTCGGGTTGATGATATACTGTATGTATCCGTCCTGCGGATTCATATAGCCGTCCTAAAAACAGTCATTTTCGGTTTGTTTTCGTTTTTGTGCCGTCATGGATGCGTAGCCCTTGGAAATATGCGGCTGGTCCTGTAAGTTCAGCTTTGCAAGCACCGATGAAATCGTTTCTTCATCGGCCCCTTCGACTTCGACGAAGCATCCCAAATCCGGCAGTTCGTCAAGGCAGACCTCGCAAGCGTCCAATCGCCAAACGGATCGTTTTTTTTCGACGACCAGGCGCTTGTGGTAACCCAATGCTTCGAAAATATTTTCCATCATCTCAACATTGTCGATGCCGGTTTCGTATTCGGGCCGGGATTTGTATTTTGTTTTTTCCCGGGCGCCTTTGAACGTGATGCATGCGGATTGTTTTCCGTTGATGGTCTGTCGGCGAATCCGCAGGCCGCAGTCGTTTTTATGCAGCAGCTTGTGGGTGTCCATGAAATAGGTGTCTATCTGCTGCATTGTGTGCAGAAACTGCGCACCAAGTTCTTTCAGTTCGCTGATAACCGGTTCCAATGCGGCGACCTTAATTTTGGCTTCGATTTCGTGATTCATTAAATTAGCCGCTAATTAACACGAATATTCACTAATTATGGTATAATATTCACCAGCCGGGACTTGACGACGATGATCTTTTTCGGCCGGCCGCCGTTCAGGATCGCCTGGACTTTTTCGCTGGCCAGGGCTTTTTGCTGAATCTGCTCTTCGGTTGCGTCGGCGGCGATGGTGATCTTGTCCTTGATCTTGCCCTTGATCTGCACGGCCAGCTCAATCTCTTTTTCTTTGGCCTTGTCCGCATCGAATGCCGGCCACGGCTCGTAGGCCAGCGAGTCGGAGTGACCCAGCCGCTGCCAGAGTTCCTCGCACAGGTGCGGTGCAAACGGCGACAGGACGAGCACAAATTGCCGGAGAACACCAATCGGACGAATGTCTTGTTTGTGCAGGTGATTGACAAAGATCATCATCTGGCTGATCGCGGTATTAAACGCATAGTTTTCAAGGTCTTCGGTGACTTTCTTGATTGTTTGATGCAGAATGCGTTCGGTCGCTTCCTCGGCTTGTGCGTCTTGAACACTGTTGAGAAGGTTGCCGGTTTCGGTGTCGATCATCATCCGCCACGCTCGCTGCAGAAAACGGTGGACGCCTTCGACGCCGTTCATCGACCATGGCTTGGTCGCTTCCAGCGGTCCCATGAACATTTCATACAGGCGCATCGAGTCGGCCCCGTACTCGGCGACCACGTCATCGGGGTTAATCACATTGCCGCGGGACTTACTCATCTTCTGGCCATCTTCACCGAGGATCATCCCCTGGTTGATGAGCTTCTGGTACGGTTCCTGCGTGGACACATACCCCAGATCGTGCAGCAGTTTGTGCCAGAACCGTGAATAGAGCAGATGCAGTACCGCATGCTCGGCGCCGCCGATATACAGATCGATCGGCAGCCAGTATTTTTGTTTTTCGAAATCGACGGGGGCATCCGGATTCTTCGGATCCATATACCGCAGGTAGTACCAGCAGCTTCCGGCCCATTGCGGCATCGTGTTCGTTTCCCGGCGGGCCTTCGTGCCGTCGGACAGGGTCACGTTGACCCAGTCGGTCGCCTTGGCCAGCGGCGGCTCGCCGGATTCGGAGGGTTTGTAGTCTTCCAACTCCGGTAGCTCCAACGGCAAATCGCTTTCGTCCAGCGGGATCACCCGGCCATCTTCGGTATGCAGGATCGGGAACGGCTCACCCCAGTACCGCTGCCGGCTGAACAGCCAGTCACGCAGCTTATAATTGACAGCCTTTTCGCCCAAATCCTGTTCGGCCAGCCAAGCGGATATCTTTTCCTTAAACTCCGGCGTACGTAATCCGGTAAACTCGCCCGAGTTAATTGCCGTGCCATTGCCGGTAAAGCAGATTTCGCCTTTTAATACACCTTCAATAATTGAATCAGCAATTGCATCCCATTCTTCTTGAGATGGATTTTCTTTTATTTCTCCTTCAAAAGCATAGCTCGTAGCTGCTGGAATTGACAATGCAGCTTTTCTATCTGGTTCGACAACAGGGATAATCGGCAGTTCAAACTTGGTGGCAAATTCAAAGTCGCGTTCGTCGTGGGCAGGAACAGCCATGATCGCGCCGGTGCCGTAGCTGATGAGGACGTAGTCGCTGATCCAGATAGGGATTTTTTCGCCGTTGACCGGATTGATGGCATACGCTCCGGTGAACTGGCCGCTCTTGTCCTTGGCCAGGTCGGTGCGGTCCAGATCGCTTTTCTTCGATGCGGTTTCCTTGTAGGCCTCGACGGCGGCCTTGTATTCGTCCGTCGTGATTTCGTCGACGAGCTTGTGCTCCGGTGCCATGACCATATAGGTCGCCCCGAACAGCGTGTCCGGCCGGGTCGTAAACACCCGAATCTTATGCTCTCCCCCTGCCAAGGGGGAGTACCCCGAAGGGGGGAGGGGGTTGTTCTCTGTGGCTAAAATAAAATCAACTTCGGCGCCGATGCTCTTGCCGATCCAGTCGCTTTGCAGTTTTTTGATCGAGTCCGACCAGTCCAGTCCCTCCAACCCGTCCAGCAGGCGTTCGGTGTACTGGGTGATCCGCAGCATCCACTGCCGCATGGGTTTGCGGATGACCGGATGGCCGCCGCGTTCGCTCACGCCTCCGATGACTTCTTCGTTGGCCAGCACGGTTCCCAATGCCGGGCACCAGTTGACCGGCGCTTCGGATTCATACGCCAGGCGGTGATTTTTAATGTACGCTTCTTTTTCTTCGCCGGTCAGGCCTTCGGGAATGGGCAGTTCGGAAATCGGGCGGGCCTTTTGCTGTTCGTCGTCGAACCAGCTATTGAAGAATTTCAAAAAGATCCACTGTGTCCATTTGACATAATTGACATCGGTGGTGTTAACCTCGCGGTCCCAGTCGTAGGAAAAGCCCAGCGATTGGATCTGCCGCCGCATGTTGTCGATGTTCTTTTGCGTGGTGACGGCAGGGTGGGTGCCTGTCTGGACGGCGTATTGCTCCGCCGGCAGGCCGAACGCGTCCCAGCCCATCGGGTGCAGCACGTTAAAGCCGCGCATCCGTTTGTACCGGCTGACGATGTCGCTGGCGGTGTAGCCCTCCGGGTGGCCCACATGCAGCCCCGCTCCGGATGGGTACGGGAACATGTCCAGCACATAGTACTTGGGTTTGTCCGAAGCATCCGGCGCCTTGAACGTCTTGTTCGAGTGCCAGAAATCCTGCCACTTCGCCTCAATACGCCCAAAATCGTATTGTCCCTGTCCTGTCGGTTCTGTCATGCTAATCTCGTTAAATCATTAATTTCCATCATGTTAGACATATTAAAGCCATTATTATACGGAATCCGGCATAAAGAGCAAGAGAGATTTGACGTGTCCAAAATACCAGCCGGGAGTACCAATTAATCATTATTCAATAATCATTAATCAATGAAAAGCCCCCAAAGGGCAAGCAGGAACTGGGAACGCGGGCGTCCCGCCCGCAATGTGGCCGGAGTTTCCAGCTTCGTGATAGAATCAGAGCTGTGATAGTCATAGAGCGAAATTAAGGATTGGGAATAATGAAGAAGGAGTTTTATTATTCATTCTCCAACCACTGATTCGAGAATACAGCAAAATCAAGTATGTTAATTATGCCGTCTCCATCATATATGGGAGCAATATCAAAAGGATCTATTTCTGCAGAAGTTGTACCAACTTGTAACCATTGCTCAGCATATATACCCAACTTAGACATGTTTTCGGGACTACCTTCCCAGGTTTTTGAGAAGTGGGCTAAATCCAATAAATTTACCCTCCCGTCACCACCATATGGAACCACATCTGCGGATAATTTTTGGGATAACCAATGTTCACATAAGGCTGAAAAGTCATCCATATCTACGTCGCCATCAGGTTCAAAATCCCCCAGAAGAGCGTATTTAACACACCATAATTCTCTACCATTTATCCCATCATCGGCCGTAAAAAACAGTGCACCATTTGCTGCTGTAAAAGACAAAGGACTTGAATACCTCGGGCCGGCGGCGATGTCTTTAATCATTACTGTGTTAGCTTCGGTCCCATCACTTACCCATAATTCCTGGCCATTTATACCATTATTCGCATTAAACCACAATATTCCATTGAATACCGTTAGATATAAAGGATTGGAATTGCCCGATCCGGGGTATATATCCTTGACCATAAAAGTGCCTGCTTCGGTTCCGTCACTACACCATAACTCGTGGCCATCTGTTCCGTTGTCAGCACCAAAGTAAAGTTTACCGTTATACTCCGTCAAATGTGTAGGATTCGAGTCTTTTGGGCCAGGATTAATATCTTTGACCATAACTGTACCCGATTGGGTTCCGTTGCTTTTCCACAACTCCTGACCGTGCACACCATCATTAGCACTAAAATAGAGTGTTCCGTTCATAGCGAAAAGATATTCAGCATCGCAGTCTTCGGAACCAGCATAGATGTCTTTTACCATGTAAGTTCCGGCCTCGGTTCCATTACTTCTCCATAGCTCTCTTCCATGTGTACCATCTTTAGTCAGGAAATATAATATATCATCCATTTCTGTTAAATAGCTTGGAGATGAGTTGTTTGCATAGTAGGTCCCAGAGCCGGGATAAATATCTTTTACCATAACAGTGCCTGCCTCTGTTCCGTTACTTTTCCATAATTCGGATCCATGAGTTTCATCGGACGCTTTGAAATAAAGAGCACCATCAACTTCCGTTAAATAATCTGGCCATGAACTTTCTGTAATTCCAGGATTTATATCTTTGACCATGATGGTTCCGGCTTCGGTTCCATCACTTACCCACAACTCAGTATTCGACTCTCCGGATGTCGTAAAATAGACGTCTGCTGCACGAAAATATAGCTGATCATTGAATGATGTTAAATTACCAAGATGATATTTTTACTGTCCAATTTCATTTTCGTTCTTTAACCCTTAGTGGAACCAATAGCTTATGTCGCTTGTAATGATAAAACCGAGCAAGCTCTCTGCGTTTGCTTTTTCGTT
Source organism: Phycisphaerae bacterium (assembly GCA_029858345.1). GTDB lineage: Bacteria > Planctomycetota > Phycisphaerae > Sedimentisphaerales > Anaerohalosphaeraceae > 4572-13. The sequence goes on along the minus strand of JAOUFG010000077.1, from coordinate 64 downwards.
TGATACAGCGTCTGGCCCAGCCGGGATATCTGCGGTCGCAGGCTTGACGCAACAGTGCGTACAC
>JAOUFG010000076.1 GCA_029858345.1 Phycisphaerae bacterium | reverse complement strand
CTGGCTGATCAGAAGACAACGATAAATACATTACATTGGAACAGAAACGGTGAAAAACGAAAAACAGGATAGAAAGAAACTCTGTAAAGATGCTACAGTCTCTAATTTGTGGCTAATTATTATTTCACACGCTTCTGGACGCTTTTGGCGTGGGCGTCCAGGCCTTCGGTCATCGCGAGTCGCACAATATCGTCCGCGGCGTCTGCCAGTTGCTTTTGTGTGTACTCGATGATGCTGGTGGATTTGACAAAGTCGTTACTGGTTACGGCACTGAAGAATTTGCTGGTTTGTCGTGTCGGCAGGGTGTGGCTGGGTCCGGCGTAATAATCGCCCACCGCCACCGGCGTATAGGGTCCGATGAACATCGCGCCTGCATTCACAAGCCGCTTGCTGATCTCTTTGCTTTGGTTGCCGCACTGGATTTGTAAGTGTTCGGCGGCAAAATCATTCGCCCAATCGATCACCGCGTCCATAGTCTCACACACAACAACGCCGCTGTACGTCAGCAGGCATTTTTCGGTGGCTTCTGCACGGTCGAGCTGGGCACATTGGGTTTCCAGTTCCGTCAGTACCTTTTTCGCAAACTCCATACTGTCGGTCACCACCAGCCCCGCACCGGGATCGTGTTCGGCCTGGCTGAGCATGTCCGCCGCCACCCATGCCGGATTGGCCTGGTCATTGGCGACGATCAGCACATCACTCGGTCCGGCGAACGAATCCATATCCACCAGCCCGAAGCATTCTTTTTTCGCCAACTGCACCACATCATGGCCGGGCCCGACGATCTTGTCGACCTTAGTAATGGTTTTCGTACCCCATGCCAACGCCGCAACCGCCTGTGCGCCGCCGAGGCGATAGACTTCGGTAATCCCCAGTTCATAACACAACCCCAAGATGACGGGGTGAATGCTGCCCTTATACCGGGGCGGGGAAAGTATCACAATTTCCTTAACGCCTGCCACTTGCGCCGGCACCGCCGTCATAATCACCGTACTCGGCAGGGGGGCGCTGGCGCCGGGAATGCAGCAAGCCACACGCTTCAGCGGCGCGTAGCGAATGCCCGGATGCGAGGGCTTATTCCCGATAAAAATCTCGGACTGATACTTTCGCACATTGGCGATGGATTTTCGCAGCGATTTCAGCAATGCCGCATCCAGCAATGCGTGTGCGGCTTTAAAGTCGTCTGCTGGCACACGAAATTCGGATGCGTCCAGCTTGACCTTGTCAAACTTTTCCGTATATTCCGCGACCGCCGCGTTGCCGCGTACGGCCACATCGGCCACAATCTCCCGGACCGTCTGGGCCAAACCGGATCGGCTCTTGAGAAACTCGGCCATCGAATGCTCAGCCCGCAGCGCCTTCATGCGTCCGCTGTCAGTTTCACTGGGCTTTACCAATAACTCATCAAATTTTCCAGCCAATTAAAACCTCTTATATAAAAAAAACTTCGTGCTCTTCGTGTCCTTCGTGGTTTAAGTGCCCTACGGCGTAAAGTTCCCATGCGTGTACGTTCGGTTCGCCCGCCGCAGCAGCATATACGTTTGTCCCTTATACGTCGTCACCAGTCCGGACACATTAAACCGCTGCCGGCCGGGTCTTCGGGCCAGTTCCTTTTCCGCAGTGGTCAGCATACTGTTGGGCAGCAGTGTAAATTCTTTATTGTTCACCTTCATCCCGAACGCATCCGGCAAAAATACGGGCGTCTTTTCGTTCTCCGACAAATACCCGGACCGCCCGATCAGGTTCGTGTCCCCGGTGACTTCGGCGATCTGCATAAACTTTTTCAGGTCCGGCGACTTATTCGATTTAATCTGCTGCAAAATCTCAGTAGGAATAATCGAATCCTCAACCGGTTCTTCCTCGGCCGGTTTTCCCTCAGCGCCCTTTTCAGGTGCTTCTTTTGTTTCCTCCGGCGTGGGCTGGGCTATGCTCTCCCGAAGGGGCAGAAAATAGACGCTGAACAGGTAGTTTTTGTGTTTGTATTCGGTAAACAACGCCGATAGTTCCACGCGAAGCTCGTTTTCCTCACCGGCTAACCCGGTCATCTGCTCCAGGGCCGAACACGGCAGCAGCGGCAGGGCCTGACCCGCGGGAAACGTGATTTTCTCGGTAAACTCAATCGGCTCATCCGGGGTGAAGCTCCATTTGTCTGCGGCGGCCTCTTTTGTCAAAAGACCCGGCTTGCCCATAATGAAAAAGCCGTCCTCGATCACCGGCACCGGTGCGGGCTGTTTGTCTGCCCCAAACACACAAGACACCGTCACGGCCGACAGCAATACAAACAATCGAATTGTTTTCATAATTTCAAGTCCCTTCGTAAAGCGGTTTTTATACTGATCACGGTTGAAAATTCCCGTTTCTGCGCGGCGGAGTTTATCCCGGACTTGATCCGGGATCACCTGCGGCCGTAAGTTATGATTTCGCTCGCGGGAATTTACTACCCTGAAGGGTACAATAATTCAACCGCAGTTTCAACGGTTTCGGCGCATTCGACATGCAGAACACTGTCCGCATCCGCCGCGGGCATCATCGCCAAAAGCGGCTGCCAGAACGCTCCGACCAGTATAATCGGTTTATCGGCGTTGGCAAACCCTTTATTTTTATGCTCCCATACATCCGCCAGTTCCAGCAGCGTTCCTGTGCCGCCCGGAAGAACGACATAAGCGTCGCCCAGTTCGATCAGCTTCGCCAATCGCTCTTCTAACGAGTCGGTCGATATTTCATCTGTCACAAATTCATTGGCCTTACCGCGTTTGAAGGCCGTGCAGGTCACCCCGATCACTTTCCCGCCCGCTCCGGCAGCACCCTTGGCCGCGGCCAGCATCGTCCCGCCGTACCCGCCGTTGGCAATCGTAAATCCATTCTCGGCCAACAACCGCCCCAACGACTCGGCCAGTTCAAACACCGAATCGCCCGGCTTGGCTTTACTGGTTCCGAAAACAGTAACAATTTTTGTAACGTTATTTTTAGCCACGAATGAACACCAATTTACACAGATAAAAAATCTTACCACAGGAGACCACAGAAAACTCTGGGATTTTTATTAAAACAGCCCAAAGGGCTAACATACCTTAGCCCAGGGCATCGCCCTGGGTATTGGGTCCCAGCATCAAATTCGCGCTGTAAGGGCAACATAATCAATCCCACAAATATTGTTCATCATATTCAATATTGTATTTTTCCAAAAACGCAATAAATTCTTCCTTAAACGTGACCATCCTATGATGTTCTTTCTGTCCCGCAATGTAACGCACAACCGAATCTTTTCGGGAACTGCTGACCGAAAACGCTCCATATCCACCTTGCCAAGCAAATTTCCCGTATTGGCTACCCTTTGTCTTTATCCATCGGCTGCTGTTGCGTTTAATCTCTTCGATATATTTCGATAATGCCATCGTTCGCGGCAGCGAAGACAAGATATGCACATGGTCAGCCGTTCCATTGATTAAAAACGGTACGCCCTCGCACCGTTTAATGGTATCACCCATATATGCGAAAAGCTCCGGTTCAATGCTTTCATTGATAAACGGATACCGCTCTTTGGTACTGAAAATAAGATGTACATAAATTTGTGCTAATGATTGCGGCATTCTTTTATCCTGCCCTTTCAGGGCGTTTTATTTTTTATGGCATTTGTTACCCAGGGCGATGCCCTGGGCTAAGTTATACCGGCCTTTCAGGCCGACCCATTCACCGTCTTTAGTGGGAAACTTGCCAATTCTTTGATTGGCCAATATTCCAAAACTCCAACTCCTGTGACATTCCCATGAAATTGATGGCCGGTTTCCTGACAGTATTCGATTGCTTTTTTAAAATTTAAATCTTCCACCCTGTATGCTACCGTGCAGTGGGGTAGCCACTTTCCAGGTAGATAATACTCGTTGCAGGATAAATCCGTATTCTGGATGCTTTTGTGGAATTCTCTATGAATGCTGATAAAGCCATCGGATCGGTTTGGAGCAAGGTAAACGACTTTCTCGTCAGTAGGAAATGATCCAACCGAATCAAAATTTAAAGAGAACGAAGGTGTAGATTTCGCTAAATTCTCAACATACTTTAATAAGATGTTAACATCGGCTTTCTCGAATGATGCCAAGCTAATGTGTGGTCTGCTGATGCCAAAATCTAGTAATGAAGATGTTAGCTTTGTGTCTGCAAGTTTTTGCCATAATGCTAATACCTTCTTTTCCAGTTCATCACTGAAGTGTAATACAACTGCATACGGCATAAAATAATTTCCTGATAAAATTTAATATTTCGGCTATTTCCCCGCTTTTTTGCGTGTGTAGGTCAGCAGGCCGCCTGCTAATAGGATATCACGGTCGCGTTGAGACAGCGACAATTTGCCCGCAAATCCGAAGCCGGCGGTCTTGTCTAAGATGGTTACGGAGTCTTTGTCTTTGACGGCATCAAGCAGATCCGGGATTTCAAGCGCATCATCATGGTTGATCTTGTCGTAGTCGGCCGGGTTGCCGAACTCAATCGGCACGATACAGAAGTTAATCAAATTTGCCTTGTGAATCCGCTCGATGGCCTTGGCGATCACGACCCTTACGCCCAGATACATCGGGCACAGTGCCGCGTGTTCGCGGCTGGACCCTTGGCCGTAGCTGTCACCGCCAACGACGATTCCGGCGATGCCTTGCTTTTTCAGTGCCAGACCGCGATCCGCAAAGGTCGGCTTGCCTTCCTTATTAAAGCAGTTAAACACATATTTGCTGTATTGCGGCACGTTCGAGCGGTACTTCAAAAATGCTCCCGCCGGCATGATGTGGTCGGTGGTAATTTTGTCGCCGCACTTGAGCAGGACCTTGCCGTTTAGCGATTTCGGTAGCGGCTTGGGGCTTTCCGGCACGACAATCGTCGGTCCGCGAAGCACTTCGGCCCGGCCCGCCTGGTCAGCAGGTACCGGGGCATCGATCATACTGTCGTCGATCAGGAATTCCCTCGGCATTTTGATTCTGGGGTAGCCCAGCCCCATCATGTTTTTCATATCGCGCGGGTCGGTGATCTCGCCCATGATTGCCGACGCCACCGCCGTTTCCGGGCTGACCAGATATGCCTGGTCGCCCTTGGTGCCGGTACGTCCGGGGAAATTGCGATTAAACGTCCGCAGCGTTACTGTACCGTCGGCCGGTGAGAAACCCTGACCGATGCACGGCCCGCAGCCGGACTCGATAATCCGTGCCCCCGCGGCGATCATTGTTGCCAGGGCCCCGTTTTCAGCGAGCATTTGCAAGACCTGCTTACTGCCGAGTGCGATGCCCAGTTCGACCATCGGGTCAACCTTGCGTTCTTTGAGTGTTTCGGCGACCATCATCATATCCGCGTAGCTGGAGTTGGTGCAGCTGCCGATGACTACCTGGTTGAGTTTGCGTCCGGCGATCTCGCTGATCGGCGCGATATTATCCGGCGACGACGGACACGCCGCCATCGGCTCCAACTCGGACAGGTTAATTTCAATCACGCGGTCATAGGGTGCATCGAGGTCGGCCAGCAGGGGCTGATAGTCGTCATCCCGGCCTTGGGCAATAAGAAATTTTTCCGTCATTGCATCGCTGGGAAAGATGCTGGTGGTGACGCCCAGTTCGGCGCCCATGTTGGTGATGGTGGCCCGCTGGGGAACGGTCAGTGTTTCCACGCCTTTGCCGAAATACTCGACCACGCAGCCGACATTGCCTTTGGTGGTCAAAATGCTCAGCAGTTTCAGGATGACGTCTTTGCTGGCGACCCAGTCGTCCAGTTTGCCGGTCAGTTCTACGCCGATGACCTTCGGACAGGTCATAAAGAATGGCCCGCCGCCCATCGCGACCGCGACATCCATCCCGCCGGCACCGATGGCCAGCATCCCGATACCGCCGCCGGTGGGGGTGTGGCTGTCGCTGCCCAGCAGCGTGGCGCCCGGCTTGCCGAACCGCTCAAGGTGTACCTGGTGGCAGATGCCGTTACCGGGACGGGAGTGGTACACGCCGCTTTTGGCGGCGATGGTCTTGAGGTACAGGTGGTCGTTATGGTTTTCCGGCCCGAACTGGCTCATATTGTGGTCCACATAGCTGACCGAAAGATCGGTTTGGACCCGGGCGGTTCCCATCGATTCGAACAGCAAAAATGCCGTTGTGCCGGTTGCGTCCTGGGTCAGTGTCTGGTCAATCCGGATGCCAATGGGTTCGCCGGCCTTAAGTTCGCCCTCAACGAGGTGTTTTTGCAGGATTTTGTACGTCAATGTCTGTGCCATAATTTCAGTCCTCAGTCTTTAGTCTTTTCGATTAGAAATGCAGAAACAAGGATATAATATAGATTTTCGTCGGTTCTGCGCCCCAAACCCTATCACAAACCCCCGCAAAACTCAAGAGCAATGTAGCTCAAGCATCCACCTGTCCCGCCGTAGCTCTGAGAACGAAGGGGGATGCTTGAGAATAACTCAGCCATCCGCTGGTGAGCGGATTCCTACTGATGATTCCGAAGCCGGATGCTTGGCCGTGCGTGACAAAATAACTGTTTTCTACAAAAAAAAGCTTTTCACAGGAGATTTTACACGAAAATTTTCATTTTTCTTTAACATTGTAGGTGCCCCGGTGCCTATTATATATAGAAAAGAAACCAGTCTGTTTTGACGCTTAAGGAGATCAAGGATGAAATTACAGGTTGTTTTGACAATCGTTTTGGTGATTTTTGCTATTCAAGGTTGTGGAGGCCCCCAAAGGGAGGCGAAGGTTCAGCTCTCAGTTTCAAAACCTCAGATTGAGATCACAAACACGGTTTACGATTTTGGACCCATGTCGCCAGGTACCAAAAGCAAAGCGGTCTTTGATTTTAAAAACGTTGGCACTGGGACTCTGGAGATCTATGAGGCTCGAAGCACCTGCGGCTGTTTTAATCCCACCTTTATTCTTCCGCTTTTAATACCCCCAGTTACAACGGGTGGATTGCAATCATCGCGATTGTATACTAAAGATGGTATTAATCACAAGGCTGTTTCAAAAGACAACCCTCTTATTTTGGAGCCAGGGCAATCCGCACAGCTTGAGGTGGATTTTACGGTTCCTTCGTCAAAAGGGACGTTCAGAAAAAGTTTATGGCTGCTCAGCAACGATCCGGACAATCCAAGAGCGCAAATTGAGATCATGGCCGAAGTTATTGCGAAGGTAGAAGTATCACCGGAGCAGGTCGATTTGCTGTTGGATCAGGAGAATGGGGGGATGAAAGAGATACTATTGAAAAGCGTCGATGGCCGGAAATTTTCGATTCAGGAAATTACAGTTTCCGATTCAGTGATGACAATTCCCTTTGATCCGGAGACAAAGGCCAAGCAGTTTCTTCTTGAAGCCGCTGTTGATATCGAAAAATTAGCCAAGTCTCCTGCCGGAAGTATTCGAATTGTTACGGATCATCCGAATGGAGATAAACCGATTATTCGGTACAAAGCACTTCCATATTATGAGGTCTCAAGCCCACGTTATATTCTCCAAAATCTGGAGCCGGGTAAATCTATTTTCAGAGATAATCGGATCAAAAGCAATTATGGTAAAAAGGCCGAAATTGAATCGGTCGAGTCCAGAAATGGATATATGGAGATCGAAGAGCAGTAGCAGGACGGCAATGACATCAAGCTGAAAATTAAAATTACACCTGCCGCACAAACTTCCAGCGAAAAACGTTACATAACAGACCAAATGACAATTACATTAAAAAATGGGGACAAATTGACAATTCGTTGTAGCGGGTGGTTTTTGAAAAGAAGATGATACAGTTGACCTCATAAAGCCGCAATCTGAAATAATGTCTGACGGCTTCGGCGGTGTTGGGCCGGATGGTGAGCATTAAGCGAGATTTGTGCAAATTGCTTGACAGGATGGGGGTAATGTCCTAATATCTGCCGGATAATCTGTGTTGAGTATGATTATGAACCATTGTTCCTGTGCGGCCATATGGGAATGTGATTGTAAATGATGGCATTGCGTGCGGGTATTATGACCCTGAAGGGTAGCTCTGTTTGGAGAAAAAAAATGGATAATATACATCCTAATCTTAGTCTGGAATTTCGCGGACAGGTGGTCATTGCCACGCTGACCGATGAAAAGATACTCGATGAGGACCAGTTGCAGGGGCTTGAGGGGTCGTTTTTGCCGCTGATCGAACAGACCCCCGGCATCCAGTTGATCATTAATTTTCAAAATGTCAAATTCCTGACCAGCTCGGTGCTGGGCCTGCTGATCCGCATCAGCAAAAAGGTGTATGAAACCGAGGGAACGTTGCGTCTGTGCTGCATCGGGCCGAAAATCCTCGAAGTCTTTCGCATCACCCGGCTGGACAAGATTTTCGATATTAATGCCAGTGTGGATGACGCCATGATCGGCCTGAAAAAATAATTCAGTGACGGCGGAAAGCATACGATAATATACCTTAACAGGTGTGAAACTGAGGTAAAGCAATGTAATATTTGAAAGGGTCATCGTCGTTGGCCGAGTCGAAAAACATTCTGCATAAATCGTGGAAAGTCAGGAGCACCGAGCAAGAGGTCAAGAAGCTTGCCTGTGAAATGCTCGAGACGCTCCGGACGCATGATTTCGATGAAGACATGATTTTCGCGGTGCACCTGTCGCTGGAAGAGGCGTTTGTCAACGCGATTAAGCACGGCAATCACGAGGACCCCCAAAAGAGCATCAAGGTCGAATGCCTGATTACGCCCGATAAGTTTGATGTTTCGATTGCGGACGAGGGGTTTGGTTTCGACCCCAGCGGTGTTCCGGACCCGCGATGCAACAGCAATCTCTATAAGTGCACGGGGCGGGGTGTGCTTCTGATCCAGTCCTATATGGATCTGGTGGAATACAACAGCCGCGGCAACTGCATCCACATGGTCAAGTACCGCAACACCGCCCCGAACCCCGCCGAACCCGAACAAAAATGCGTGTAGTCATCGTTTAGGCCCCATCTTCCTGTCGGCGTCCGATAAATTTCCTGTCTTGCTTAAGCGATACTGTTCTTTCACGGATTCTCCTTTTTTTCGATTTCACTGCCAAAGCCGCCTCCTTATTTAGCCGAATAATGCGGCTGTTGTAACCGCTGAGGCGGGGCGAATCATTGACAAATCAGTAATCGTGTTTTGAAAAGGCGAAAATCATGGAAGAACTGTATAAATCATTATTGTCCGGTGCGGATACACTGACAGAGCAGCTCAAGGGTCATTTGTTTGGGATGACCGAGCTGGAGGGACCCGTTCTGATTCTTGTTGATGAGCAGCACCAGTGGTGCGCCAATCACCCCAGCCGGACTTCATTTTTGAGCGAATCTCCCGAAATTCTTCAGGCGATTTGCGGACAGATTGATGACGGCAACGACCCGTGCGTTTATGACGTTGACGGCGGATGCCTAGTCGGCACCCAACTGGCAACGGAAAAGACCCCTTGCGGGTATTTCCTGATCTTTCTGCCGGGCTATCGAAACCAGATGGTTCAGGCCAACATGGACCTGTTTGAACTGCTGTTGGGTCAGACCCAATTGATCTGCCATCTGATCGAAAAGAACAACCAACTGCACCACCTGCAACTGACGGGGCTAAGCCGGAATTCGGCGGTCCTGCGCTCATGATCATAAGGATCAGGCAATAGGCATCGGGCGAGGGGGGCAAGCGACTTCGCCCGCGGGTTCCGATATATCGGGATACTATCCTGAAGGGTAGATCCACACAATCACTCCCAAAAGATTATTTTTGCAATTCTTCGAACTTTTGATATAATCTGGTCTTGTTATTGTTAGCTTTCGCACTTTTGAAAAGTACAAAATCGGCTTTTACGGCACCAAAAAGGGGGTTTTGAATTAATGCCACTTTCGGAAAAAGCCCCGAAAGTGCTAAAAAATCATAAAAGTAACCTATAGGCCAGTTTGCCTATCTTTACATTTTAAAAAAGTGCGAAACTTAACTTATTGAAAATCCGGACATATTAAGACGATTGATTTGAGGGGCTCGTTTGAAATTTCAATTATTTAAGAACGGCAAGCCGCTGACAGAGCTGTCTTTGGCAGGCGTTTATCTTTTCGGGGCGGATATGATTCCGTTGCGGCATGTCGATAAAATCGAGCTTAAGGACGGTCTGCTGGACTGTCAGAAGCGGTCGCAGGATTCGGCGGGGCTTTCACTGCTGTGGCCCATCGAAGGCAACGGCCAGCTTTTGCTGAATACCACGCGCCTGCCGGAACGGGCCGAACCCTATAATCTGAACCTGGAACTGGCGCGGGCCCGCCTGATGCAGATCACGCTCAAACGCGAGGACTGGGCGTTGTTTGACCAGAGCGATGAGCTGGATGTAATGGCGCAGGAGGTGCAGGATTTATTCATTGAAGCACTGCAGCATATTTCCGCACCTGAGAAGGCCTCGGTCGTCGCCGATGAAGTTTTGAAAAAAGGGATCGAATTTTCGGAGAAGCTTGCGGCCAAACACGCCGAGCAGTTTTTGGCGGCGCGCTTTCGCAATAAGGCCATCGGCCGGCACACGCTTGGCTGTGAGATCAATCCCGAACTGATCGATCACGAAAAATACCGCAAGTGGCTGCTTGAGATGTTTGGTTTTATTTCGATTCCGGTCAACTGGGCTAAGATCGAAACGCAGAAGGGCGTGTATGACTTTGAAGGGCTGGACAAGTGTATCCAGCATCTGAGCGGGCGCCGTCTGGCATTGTGTGCCGGTCCGCTGCTTCGGTTTACGCCGGAGTCGGTTCCTCAATGGCTTCAGGCAGAAAAAGCCAGCTTCGAAAAGATTCGTGAATACGCATATGAATTTGTGTCTGAGATTGTGGCTCGCTACAGTAAATTTATTCATGTCTGGCGGGTGATCAGCGGGATGAACGCGATGAACTACTTCGGATTCAATTTCGAGCAGACGATTGAAATGACCCGCACCGCGTGCCTGGCAGCCAAGTCGGCGGATGTCAAAAGCCGCAAGATCGTAGAGCTGATGTATCCGTGGGGCGAATATTACGCCAGTGATAAGACCACGGTGCCGCCGCTGGTGTATGCGGATATGGTGATTCAGAGCGGTATCAGCTTTGATGCCTTCGGGTTGCAGTTTCATTTCGGCAAGGATGAGCCGGGGATGCACGTGCGGGATATGATGCAGATTTCGGCGCGGCTGGATTGCTTTGCGCCGGTGCCGAAGCCGCTCCATATTACCGGCGTTTCGATTCCGGATGCACACGGCGCCGATGACCGCTCTCGGGAGAAGGCCGGCAGTTGGCGCAAGGATTGGAGTCAGGATGTCCAGGCGACTTGGCTGGAGGAATTCTACAAGCTGGCGCTGGCGCGGCCCTATGTGAATACCGTGACGTATTCGTGCCTGGCCGACCACCGCAGTTCCCCGATGAACGGCTGCGGGCTGCTGACCGAGAAGCTGACGCCCAAGAAGGCATTCCTCGTGATGGCAAAATTCCAGCGAACCATTTTGAAAAAATAATTTAGTTCTTAGTTCGTAGTTTAGGAATCCGCCTGATGGCGGATGCTGGTTTTATTTTATGCCCCGAGAGAATGATTCATCCCGTTTAGACCAAGAGCGAATGGTTTTGTGGCTGCGTGGATGTATGCTGGTCGGTGTCGCAGGTTTGATAGCGGTTGGGATGTTATCAGTGAATTTGTATGGGTTACACCAGCGACCGTTGTTGAATGCGGCAGCCGAGCGGATCAATCCGAATACCGCTTCGGTGGCGAGTTTGGTGCGTTTGCCGGGCGTCGGCAGGGCGCGGGCGCTGGATATTGTTCATTATCGGGACCATCATCAGCAGGACGGCCCGGCGTTTGCTTTGCCGCAGGACATGGAACATATTAAGGGCATAGGCCCCAAGACAGCCCGGAACATATCCCCGTGGCTGACATTTGAATCAGAGTAAGAGGAGTCAATAATGGATTATGTACAACTCAAGACGGCGATTGGGCGGTTTGGCGAGATGCTGGAGGCTTTTCGCGAAAACGACCGGCGGCCGGCGCTGGAGCAGGAGGCCGTGCAGGACTCGCTCATTAAGCGGTTTGAGTATACGCTGGAAGTGGCGTGGAAGACCTGCAAGCGACACTTACAGGAGGAAGGTTTTACCGAAGCGGCGACAGGAAGTCCAAAATCGATCATGCGGCTGGCGGCGCAGCGGGAGTTGATTGATAATCCCGAACAGTGGTTTGGATATCTGCGGTTTCGTCAGGATGTACTATACAATTGTTCACGCGAAATAATGAAACCGATTTTTGATATTTCAGAAGATTTCTATGAGGATGCAACGCGGTTTTTAAAGGCAATGACGGATAAACGAAAAATGAAAATTTAGCAGTTGTTTCTGTTTGTAATATTTTTCACCACGAAGAAAGGAAGAATCACGAAGAAGGAATAATAGGAAAAAAACAATATAAAATCTTCGTGCTTCTTCGTGCCTTCGTGGTAAGATTTTATTGAAAAAGAGGCAACAGTTTCCATTTTGGAAACAGTTCAAAATGAGGTTGGCAAATTTGTAAGGAAATATCACTGTGGCGAAAGTAAAAAAGGACTCGGAACGTGAGGAGCGCATCGAGATGGAAATTGTGGTTGATGCGTATGACGAAGTGGAACGGGCCTTAGGGTGGTACTATTATCTCAAGGACGCTCTTTGTTTTCCCTTCTCCGCCCGGTGCATCTGCAAGCGGGCACTTTCGCCCCTGCGGATAAAAGATAAGGTTGAAGTTCTCGGAATGCCGGAAGAACAGGAATGTGAACACGAGATGTTTGTTGTGATTCGATGGGACAACGAAGAATTGGCTGTGCCGCTCTCACAGCTAAAACCCATTCATGTGGATGCTGAAACAAAACAGGCGATTGAAGACTGGTACTATTGGGTTAAGCAGGGTTATAGATTCTGACAATCAGCCGCAAGAAGAACAAGTGAAAGAAGAAATGAAAAATAGGAGATTTTGAAATGAAAAAAGTAATGTGTGTTTTAGTTGGTTCATTATTATTTATTGGTTGTGCAAAAGATTTAAATCAACCCGCAGCGACAAGTCAACCTGTTGCACAACATGGCCAAGATGACAAGTCAAATTTGATTTTTACCAGCACCAGTGAACCTTCAAGTGATACGATTAAGTTTGAAGAAAAATCGACTTTGGGACGAGGTGGCTATATCGAAGTAAAACAACTCGTGAAAGTCGGCCCAAATCACTCGCAATATGAAAGGTTAAAAGGCAAGTCGTTTTATATTACCATTGGCCGGATTCATAAAGGCGGTGACGGTATGTTTCGTTACTATGAACCCGAAACAAATGAACTAAATCCCACCTTGATTGATAAAGATATGAATGTGCTAAAACAAAAAGTTGTCTCAAAACGTACCGGGATTTATAATTGAAGAATAGTGACAGTCGATAGCAGATAAGAAAAACATTGTGAACGAAACTTTTGATGATGTGATTCGCGAATACATAGACTTTGTGAACCGGCAGGTTGGTGTTTATATGGATGCACTTGCTGGATTTGCAGGACATTGTGTGCGCATTGAGCGACAAGTTCACCGCATCAGCCAAGCAATAAAATCCTCGATTGATAACACCGGGCAACGAGTGGTCGTTAGAGCGAGCTACGAAGACCCCAGTCAACCTGATGTAGTCCATAACCGTATAATTCGAGCAAATGATTATATTGCAGCTAATTCTGAAAATGGTTCCAATACTCAGCAACATTCACTGTCAGTATTAATCTTCTTATATGCTTATTGGGATGAGGAAATCAGACCACGGCTTGCAATTTTGAAGGACGTTGATGTACAAGAAATTAAATCGGATATAATGGGCGATTTACGACTCTTGCGAAATGGGATTATTCATAACAAAGGCATTCTCAGTGATCAAGACCACAGACGTTTGAAGAAGTTGGGGGAGATGTTTTCTGCTGACCAACCCATTCATGTTTCATATAACAATATGCATAAAATATTTGTTTTAATAAAACAGGATTGTACAAGAATGCTATTTAAATGGCTGGGTGTTAAAGACGCACCGATTCTGCCAGAAGATATTGTAGATGTCGCAATTCAAAAACCTCGGATTAATTTAAAGAGACAGATGGATATTTTTACTGTCCAACATAATTAAAGTTTTGTAAGTCATTTATACGAGTAACTTTCCAGGGGAATAGTCCCCATGGAAAGGAAAAGTCATGGAGCGACGATTTGAAATACGAAAACAAGAAATTCTCGA
>JAOUFG010000174.1 GCA_029858345.1 Phycisphaerae bacterium | reverse complement strand
GAAATGGGCCGTTCGAGTCGTTTTCGAAGGGATTTGAGGGGTTTGAGCGAACAGTATCTTTTGGCCGTTCCATCTAATACGACGGTTCGTGACCTGGACAGTGAGCCGCCTGCTTATGGCGGCAAGCGTATGACCTGCTCGTCGAAATCAAGGAGTTTCTGACCAGGCGTTTCGAGTACGAGCATCATGTGATGGCCTGCAACAGCTACCGTGACACGTCCATTCACCAGCAGCAGCACAAACTACTGCTCGAGACTCTCTCATGGTCAATTCGTTCGGCCCAGGAACAGGATTGGATCCCGGGGTATCTGTGTGATTTTCTAACCGATTGGTTTCAATTCCATTTGGAACATCTGGATTTCGGATTATGCGGCCTGCAGGCGCCGGCTTCGGATGAACCGTATCATCCGGCAAGCAGCGATACAGTTTAATCCAGCCGTGGCGGAGGCATAAAGACCTTACTGTTGCGATGGTTTCAGCGATGGGTGAATGGCCCGCCGGAGGGGATTTGTTCTTGACAGGGACCGTCGCCGCGCGGTAGAATAGGGGTGCATTTCAAGTATGGAAAAGACCGGAATCTAACCATCAATCTCGTGGGTGCCTGCACACCCGGCGGCGGCATCAACTGTTTCGGCGGGCGCCATTGCAAGAACAGAAGGGAGTAAACAATGGTTACGCTGATCTCACTGTCCGAAATGATCGACGCGGCCATCACGGCCGAGGATGCCGCCCGCAGGGTCTATCTCGGCTTTGTCCGCAAATTTTCATCCTTACCGGAGGTGTCGAATTTCTGGCAAACCATGGCCGATGATGAAAGTGATCATGCCCGCATCCTGTCGTCGCTGTACGTGCATGTCGTGGAGGCGGACAAGCACGCGCCCATCGATGCCCGGATGGCCGAAAAGGCCCGCTCGCTGGGCAACGTGGACGCCGCGGCCCTGCTCAATTCGGTGAAGAATCTGGACGACGCCTATCGGGTCGCCTATGACATCGAGTCGTCGGAAGTCAACACGGTCTTCAATTTTTTGACGATCCGCTTCCTGACGCAGGACGAAAGCTATGACATCATCTCGGCGACCATTGACCGTCACCTGCTGCGCCTGGCGGAGTTCTCACGAAAATTCGGAGGCGTCGAAGAGTGCTGTCGGGTTACCGCTTCTCCATAGAGGGCGCTGAATCGATGAATCCCAGGGCGTTTGGGTTGCGGCAGGTGTGTCCGATAAACATTCATGGTGTTCCGGGGTATCCCTCATTTTAGCGGTATTTTCGCAGGTTTGAGAAAATATCTGCTCAATTCTGAAAAACTCGGCATGATTAGGTTTTGCAGGGCCCTGTTTTAGCCGAAAAAAGGGCATTCACGGATGGGCTTACGGCTGTTCGTGTACCATTAAACCGGACGCGATGATAACGATTGAGAGTGTAACTTCGGCTCTATGGAAACATCGAAAATTAAACTTCGGCAACAGGTTCTGATTCCGCTGGCGGCGATACTGGCGATCCTCACGACGATTGTGGTCTATACCGAACAGAAAGTCGAGTACGGCCGGCTCCGCAATCAGCATCTTACGAACCTGCACCGGGTCGGGTGGCTTCTGGATAAAAAATTCGACGACACTGCGGCGGTGTATGAGATTCTGACGCAACAGCTTTGCCGGGACACCTCGCTTCAGCGGGACTTTCTCGCCGGCGACCGGGATAAATTGCTGGCGGATGCCGAGGCCCGCTATCAAACATTCCATCACGACTACGGCGTCACGCATTTTTATTTCCATCAGCCGGACAAGACCTGTTTTTTGCGGCTCCATCAGCCGTCGCGTTTCGGCGATGTGATTGACCGGCACACGCTGGCCACCGCGATACGTCAGGACAAACCGTTCTACGGCGTCGAACTCGGACCGCTGGGCACACTGACGCTGCGGTACGTCCGTCCGTGGCGGGCCGACGGAAAGCTGATCGGTTATGTGGAGATGGGTTGCGAGATCGACGGCATCCGCGAAGAGATCAAAGATGAGATGGGCCTCGATCTGGCCGTCCTGGTCGAAAAACAGTTTCTCGATCACGACGACTGGCAGGCCGGTCTTAAGGCGGTGGGGCGGACCGAGAACTGGGACCTGCTGAAGGGGTCGGTGGTCGCAGGCAAGACGCTCGGCGAGTTTCCGGAATCCTGCATTGATTATATCCAGCAAAACTGTCTCCTTAAAACAAACTGCTACGACACTCCTGTTTTTGAACTGGAGGGCAAGACATACATCGTCGGCCACTTTGTCCTGATGGATGCCGGCGCTGTGCGCATCGGGCGCGTGTTTGTCTTTTCGGATATCACCGAACCGGCCGCGGTGATTGCTCAGTCGTCGCTGTTCTTTGGAGCGATGTGCCTGGCTGCCGGCGTTTTGATGGGCATCTTTTTATATTTCTACATCGGCCAGATCGAACGCCGGCTCAGAGAAACCCACACCCAGCAGAAAATCGAAATCATGCATCGCCGCTTTGCCGAGGCCCAGCTCCGGGAGGCCAAGGACCGGGCCGAAGCGGCCAACCTCGCCAAGAGCCGGTTTATGGCCAACATGAGCCATGAGCTGCGTACGCCGATGAATGCTATCATCGGTTTCAACGAACTGCTCAAAGACGAGATGCTGACCGACGAGCAGCTTGACTATGTCGAAACGATCCATAACAGCAGCGCGCACCTGCTGACGCTGATCAATGATGTGCTGGATATCTCCAAGATCGAAGCGGGTAAGCTGGAGATTACGACCGAGCCCTGTTCGCTCAAGCGTCTGCTGGACCAGGTCGATGGCATGATGCGGCAGGCGGCGGAGGCCAAGCGCCTGACCTTCCGGATCGAACTGGATGACATGCTGCCGGCGGAAATAATCACCGATGCCAAACACCTGTATCAGTGCCTGATCAACCTGGTGGGCAACTCGGTTAAGTTTACCAGCCGGGGTCATGTGATTATCCGGGCCAGTGCCTTACGGGACACCACCGTCTCTTATGTGCGGTTTGAGGTCGAAGACACCGGCATCGGGATTCCCAAAGACAAACAGAAAATTGTCTTTGAATCGTTCCAGCAGGCCGACACCAGCACCAGCCGCAAGTACGGCGGCACCGGCTTGGGACTGTCGATCAGCCGCCAGCTCATCGAACTGATGGGCGGCACGCTCACGCTCAGCAGCGAGGAAGGACAGGGCTCCACCTTTACGATCATGCTGCCGTATGAGTGTCCTGAAAACAGTCAGCAGTCAGCAGTCAACAGTCAATAGTTTTACTGTCCAATTTCATTTTCGTTCTTTAACCCTTAGTGGAGCCAATAGCTTATGTCGCTTGTAATGATAAAACCGAGCAAGCTCTCTGCGTTTGCTTTTTCGTTTGATACAGCGTCTGG
>JAOUFG010000075.1 GCA_029858345.1 Phycisphaerae bacterium | reverse complement strand
ATAGTCCGGGGCGGCACTGAAGGTCAGTACGCCGCTGGTACTGTTGATGCTGAACTTGCCGGAATCGGCGCCACCGGTGATGCTGAATGTCGGCGTGTCAGTATCGGCATCGGTCGCGGTCACCGTCGTTACCGCGGTCTGGTTCTCAGCGGCGTTAACCGCCGCCGTCGCGCCGCCGCCGTCGGAAGTAATGACAGGTGCGTCATTGGCGTCGGTTACGGTTACGGTGATCGTCTGGACGTCCGTATTGGTGCCGTCAGAGGCGGTGACCTCGACGATGTATGTATTATTGCTGTCGGAGTCCGTCGGGGTCTCATAGTCCGGGGCCGCACTGAAGGTCAGTACGCCGCTGGTACTGTTGATGCTGAACTTGCCGGAGTCGGCGCCGCCGGTGATGCTGAAGGTCGGGCTGGTGCCGTCGGCGTCCGTGGCCGTTACGGTGGTCACCGCCGTCTGGTTCTCGGCGGCATTAACGCCCGCCGCAGCGCCGCCGCCGTCGGAGGTGATGACTGGGTCATTATCGTTTTCATTGGTGACCGTCACCGTGATCGTCTGGACGTCCGTACCGCCGTTACCGTCATCGCCGGTTACCTCGACGATATATGTATTATTGCTGTCGGAGTCCGTCGGGGTCTCATAGTCCGGGGCGGCACTGAAGGTCAGTACGCCGCTGGTACTGTTGATGCTGAACTTGCCGGAATCGGCGCCACCGGTGATGCTGAATGTCGGCGTGTCAGTATCGGCATCGGTCGCGGTCACTGTCGTTACCGCGGTCTGGTTCTCAGCGGCGTTAACCGCCGCCGTCGCGCCGCCGCCGTCTGAAGTAATGACAGGTGCGTCATTGGCGTCGGTGACCGTTACGGTGATCGTCTGGACGTCCGTATTGGTGCCGTCAGAGGCGGTGACCTCGACGATATAGGTATTATTGCTGTCGGCATCCGTCGGGGCCTCATAGTCCGGGGCGGCACTGAAGGTCAGTACGCCGCTGGTACTGTTGATGCTGAACTTGCCGGAGTCGGCGCCGCCGGTAATAGTGAATGTCGGCACGTCAGTATCTACGTCGATGGCGATGCTTGCTATCGTATTACAGTAAGGAGAATCTTCAGTCGCATTCGGCTTATTGATCGGATCGGCTGTGAATAACGGAGCTTGATTGCCAACATTGCTAGCAACAAAATTAACGTGCCGGATAAAGATGCCTGTCCAGCTAACAACGGTGCCTGTCGTACTTGAAAAGACCCCGACAGACTGGATATCGCTGAGGTCAGGCTGACCACTGCCTGCGGTAACTCCAAACTTGTTAAAGCCGCTGAACGTCGCCGCTCCGGCATCCAAAACAAAGGACTTATAGGTCGTACCATCCATGGTATCGGTCTGATCCGTCACATACCAGCCGGCGGACGTCTCGACAACGAAGCTGACAGTGGGCTCATTGAAAGTGTTTCTCTCCCTGAACTCTACGGTCAATTCCCCCAATTCATTGCCGCCAGGCAGGAATTTACTGGAATCCCAGACCACCATTGTTTCGAAAGGAGTAACGGTAAAATCACCATCGTACACCAACTGCATGTAATCACCTGCTGCGTGGTCCACGAAAACGGGAGTGCCGTTCGTGTTGGAAAACGCACCGGAGAATTCGTTGGTTCGCCCGACCGCGTCTACATCGTATCCATCGGTTTCATCGGCCGGGTTCACAAGAGTGGCTGGATTATAGACAGCAGGGAAGTGGTTCTGGCCGGAAGTACCACCTGTCAATATCTCCGTGTCACCGCCGGCTTCGCCCCAGTTGACAATATCGACGAAACTGGTACCCGCCGCGAGCACCGTAATGTTCAGCGTGGCCGTGTCCGAGCCACCCTCCGCATCGACCTGAACGGTGAAGACATTGTCGCCTATATCACTGTCAGACGGGGTACCGCCCAGCGTGCCATCAGAAGCGACCGTCAGCCATGCCGGACCTGAAACCTTCGAGAAGGTCATCGGGTCGCTCTCCGGATCGGAGGCATTGTCAGCGATACTGCTGCTGTATGGCGCGTCCTCGGTCGCGTCGATCTCATTGATCGGATCGGAAGGAAACAACGGAGCCTGATTGCTGGCGGGGCTGGCAACAAAATTAACGTGCCGGAGAAAGGTGCCTGTCCAGCCAACAGCGGTACCTGTCGTACTTGAAAAGACCCCGACAGACTGGATATCGCTGAGGTTGGGCTGACCACTGCCTGCGGCAACGCCAAATTTGTTGAAACCACTGAACGTCGCCGACGCGGCATCCAAAATAAAGGACTTATAGGTCGTACCATCCATGGTATCGGTCTGATCCGTCACATACCAGCCGGCGGACGTCTCGACAACGAAGCTGACAGTGGGCACATTGCTCGTCGATTTCTCCCTGTACTCTACGGTAAATTCCTCCAACTGGCTGCTGCCAGGCACCAGGAATGTACTGGAATCCCAGACCACCATTGTTTCGAAAGGAGTAACGGTAAAATCACCATTGTACACCAACTGCATGTAATCACCGGCTGCGTTGTTGACGAAAACGGCAGTGGTGTTCGTGTTGGAAAACGCACCGGAGAATTCGTTGGTTCGCCCGACCGCGTCTATATCGTATCCATTGGTCCCATCGACTGGGTTCACCAGAGTGGCTGGATTATAGACAGCAGGGAATTGGTTCTGGCCGGCAGTATTAGTACCAGCCGTCAATATCTCCGTGTCACCGCCGGCTTGGCCCCACTGGACAATATCGAAACTGGAATCCGTCGCGAGCACCGTAATGTTCAACGTGGCCGTATCCGAACCGCCAAGGGCATCGACCTGAACTGTAAAGACATTGGCGCCTATATCACTGTTAGACGGGGTACCTGACAGCGTGCCATTCGAAGCGACAGTCAGCCATGCCGGACCTGAAACCTTCGAGAAGGTCATCGAGTCGCTCTGCGGATCGGACGCATCATCTGCAATGCTGGAACTATATGCAATATCTTCTATTGCGTAGATCTCAGTGATCGGATCGGAGGTGAAACTCGGAGCCTGATTCGAAATTGCGTTGACCGTGATGTTCAGTGTAGCAGTATCAGTTCCGCCGTTGCCGTCTTCGACCCACACGGTCCAAATATTGAGACCGATGTCGGCGTCGGTGGGGGTCCCTGAGAGGGTTCCGTCCGTAGCCACACTGAGCCATGCAGGGCCGCTTAGCTTATAATAGGTCAATATGTCACCTTCGTCTACGTCGGTTGCGGTTACGGTTGTCACCGCGGTCTCGTTCTCGGCGACATTGACGCCCGCTGTCGCGTCTCCGCCATCAGAGGTGATCACAGGATCCTCATTGACGTTGGTTACGGCAACGGTAATTGTCTGAACATCCGTGCCGCCATTACCGTCATCGGCGGTGACCTCGACTATATATGTATTATTGGTATCCGAGTCCGTCGGGGTCTCATAGTCCGGGGCCGCACTGAAGGTCAGTACGCCGCTGGTACTGTTGATGCTGAACTTGCCGGAGTCGGCCCCGCCGGTGATGCTGAACGTCGGGCTCGTTTGGTCCGCATCGGTGGCGGTGACCGTGGTGACCGCGGTCTGGTTCTCGGCGGCGTTGACGCCTGCCGTCGCGCCGCCGCCATCGGAAGTGATCACGGGTGAAAACTCATTCACATCAATTACTGTAACTGAAATGGTTTGAGTATCGCTTTTCGAGGCGCTATCCATCACCTGAACCTGAACTTCATAAACATTGTTCGTATCAGAGTCCGCAGGTGCTTCCTGGTCGGGGGCAGCGTCAAAAGTAAGTACGCCGGTTCCGCTGTCAATACTAAAAAACGCCTGATCCGCTCCTCCAATGATACTGAATGTGTAGGGCGTAACACCGTCCGTCGCTGTTACCGTTGTGACTGCCGTCTGATTTTCAGCGGCGTTAACGTTTGCTGTGTCCCCACCGCCATCACTGGTGATTACCGGAGCAGCTGCCAAGACAGATTGCCAATCAGATATTTCAGAACCCTCAAACAAGGACCCCGCTTCGACCGTTCCGTGAACAAATTCCAGATCCCAATCGCCGCCCGACGAGACCGCCCCCGTCAGGTCAGTACTTGCGGCAACGTCAGCACCGGTAAGATCTGCCAGAGATATCAGCAGTGCCCGGCCTTGTGAACTGCCGGCAATACTACAGCCATAGAACAGCATGTCCGAATCGGCTGATAACGAATTGCCCCAGGCGGTTATCTGATCGGCATAGCTTTCCAGATTGGCAGAATCTAAAGACACGTCTCCAAGTATTATCCGGCCGTCAGAACCATGCGAGATAATATGCACCGCATCTAAATCTTCATAGCCGGAAAGAATGTCACTGATCTGATCGATACCATCACGACGGGTATCAATCGTAACAACCTCGAAGATGCGATTGTCATTATTCTCTAAAATGATCTCATCGAGGAATTGTTGAAAGTCGGTGACCGAGGTGTCAACAATGATCAGTTCGCTGGCCGCAGTTTGCTCTGCAATTTCTGCTGACTGTTCAGGCGACAGATTATTTTCTTCAAGTCGTATTTCGGAATTTACTCTGTCCGATGCGAAATCGCTCAGGGGGGCATTCAACAAAGCATTGGTTTCAAAGTTTACATCAATGTCAATTGCGCACAGGTTCTGCACCTCGGCTACAGGGTTGTCCATCGGGGCAACCGGCAGTGCAGCCGAAAGTAACACTCGCGGTTCAAGCGGTTCAAACATGACCGGCGATTGAGCGTCATTTTCAGTTTTGCGAGAACTTGATTTCATTTTTTTAGAAGCTTACTTTTAATAAATATCCCGCCTTTAACAAAGCGAACAAAAAGCGACCTAAGCTGTCTGCGCAGTTCGAGTCTCGAATGCATTATCGGGAATTCGGGGATGCGTATTTATCTAATAATTAGCCTCTTTAAAATGATTTGTGGGTGGAACGGCACCCGTTTCACATAAGTATCAGGAAACAAGCATGTTAGGTTTTGTTTTCAATCAGATTATTTCAACCTCAAAATACTTTTGGGCCCGTAAGCCCCTTTTGCTCCGTCGCGTCGACCCTCACCCAAAAGTGGGGTTGGCGGCGATGCGTAAGGGGCAAAAGGGGCGGAGTCCCAGTCTGCCCCAGAGCGGAGGCAGAGATTTTACCTATTTTTACCCACAAATGATTCCGAAGAACCAATAATTAAAAACGCTTGCCGTCAAATCGCGTTATAGGACCGTTGCCGGGTTGCCATTTAATCGATGGCTGCTTCACAGATTGAAATAACATGCAATATGGCTTTTTTTATCGGCATGTGTGCGTTTTGGCCTTCTTGTAAATCAGGCCAATAGCATTAACGTTTTACCCCAAAAAAAAGAAAATATAACCACATTCAGATTAATGTGCTCCAATAATAGACCGATATTGCATAGGAAGTATTAGGCGGTCGGCGTCTGTTTTTTGAAATGGCGCGGCGTTGCGTATTAGCTGGAGTTGAAATTGAAAAAAATCACAACGACAACACATATTAATATCACGCTAACGTGTGTGTTGATAACAATGCTTTTTCTGGCAATTGGGATCGGTCTGGTTCCAAACAAAGTCAGGATGAACATAGAGAGCCGCCAAAAACTCTGTGAAAATCTGGCCATTCAGTTCTGCGGGGTTCCCCATGAAAATATTATCTATACCCTTGAAAGCCTGGCCCCGCATATTATCGAACAAAACAAAGATATTCTCTCAATGGGTTTCCGCGATGCCGAAGGACGGTTGGTTTCAGGAAGTGAAGATCACGATACCAATTGGCAGCCTCTGGACGATAATCAATCCACACCTACTCAGATACAGATGCCGGTTTATAAGGACGAGGGGCAATTAGGCACAATAGAGATTTGTTTTACTCCGGTCTACCCGAAAACGATCATGGGGTTTCTGCGGATCCATTATATTTACTTTGTCGCATTCGTGGCCGCCGCTATGTTTGTAGTTACTTGGATTTATTTAAGAAAAGTACTTCGGCACCTGGATCCTTCTTCCGTTATTCCAAGCCGTGTCAAAGCAGTTCTTGACAATTTGACCGAAAGCGTCGTCATATTGGATAAAAAAGAACAGATCATTTTCGGCAACAATGCTTTCAGTAAAACGGTAGATGAAAAGAAAACCGGCTTTGTAGGCCGCAAACTTTCGATATTCCCATGGATACAGCCATGCGAAAAACAGGAACATTCCAATCTGCCATGGATCCGGACACTTGAAAACGGAACCACGGAAGCGAATATCCCAATAATACTAAAAACTAAAAACGGCAATAAGCGCACCTCGGTCGTAAATTCCGTGCCCATTCTTTCAGCGGCCGGAGAACACCGCGGGATCATGACAAGCTTTACAGACGTGACGGAACTGGAAGAAAAAAGTAATGAACTGATCAAAATGTCACGCAATGCGGGAATGGCCGAGATCGCAACCAGTGTGCTGCATAATATTGGCAACATGTTGAATAATGTCAATGTTTCAGCAACGGCGGTTGGCGACGCCCTTTCCCAATCGAAATTAATGAAGCTCCATGAAGTTTCCAGAATGATGCAGGACCATAGCGAAAACATCGGAGTATTTCTAACCGAAGACAAACGCGGCAAACACATCCTTTCTTACCTTGCCAAAACAATTGAGATACTCCTGATTGAACACAATGACATTACAAATACAATTCGATCCCTGCGGAGCAATATCGAGCACATTAAAACGGTGATCAGGTCACAACAAAGTTATGCAAAGGTTCAAACATGTGAAGAAATGGCTTCAATACAGGAAATAGTAGAAGATGCCGTGAAGATGAGTAAAACGGCATTGGCCGGTCAGGAGATCGATCTGGTGCAGGAGTTTGATGATATTGATTACGTCAACATTGACAGGTCACGGGTATTGCAGATCGTTGTAAATCTGATCAAGAATGCGGCAGAAGCGCTAAGCGAAAGCGATGTTAAAAACAAACACATTGCGATCAGGTGCAACAAGGCCGATGAAAATCAGTTGCGTATAGAAGTCATCGATAATGGAATAGGAATAGCCCCGGAAAATATCGAAAAGATATTTGCACACGGTTACACGACAAAAGCTACAGGCCACGGTTTTGGATTACATGGTTGTGTGCTCAGTGCAACGGAAATGGGCGGCACTTTGACCGCTCACAGCGAAGGACCGGGACGTGGAACCAGTTTTATACTTACATTACCTCTTAAATTGGAGAATGTGAAATATGAAGAATGAAAAGAAACAATTCGCAAACGGGCGAATATTAGTCATTGATGACAACGAGAATATCCACGAAGATTTTCGTTTGGTACTTGAGTCTAATGGCGAGGAACAAGTGGATGTCTCTGTAGAGGAAGAAGCTCTCTTTGGTGCCATAAATTCATCTTCTAAACACCCTGAGTTTGAGATGCGTTCGGCTTTCCAGGGCAAAGAAGGCGTGAAAATGGTATCGCAGGCCGTAGAGGAAAACCGCCCTTTCGCGGTCGCTTTTGTAGACATGCGTATGCCGCCGGGACTTGACGGCGTCGAAACGATCCGGCAGTTATGGAAAGCCGACCCCGATATTCAGATCGTCGTCTGCACAGCCTATTCGGATTATTCATGGCAGGATATTTACGATGAATTCGGATACACGCACCAATTATTGATCCTGAAAAAACCATATGACAACGTCGAGGTTTTACAGTTGGCAACCGCGTTAACTTCCAAATGGTCATTCCTGAAGCAATCGCACCATCTGCACGAGTCACTGGAACAAGAAGTTCGGGATCGGACTGCTGATCTGGAAAAAGAAACTCAGCGGGCAAATATTCTGGCTGAAAAGGCCGAAACCGCCAATCAGGCAAAAAGTCAGTTCCTGGCAAATATGAGTCACGAGATCAGAACACCGATGAATGCAATTGTCGGTTTCAGCTCGATACTGGAAGAAGGAAGTTTGGACAAAAAAGAACAATCCACATACATAAAATATATTAACAACTCATGTAGAATTCTGTTGTCTGTAATTAATGACATCCTTGATTTTTCCAAGATCGAAGCCGAAAAATTTGAACTGGAAATAACCCAATGCCCGCTGAGTTTGATGCTGACGGAAGTTGGAGAGATGCTCAGGCTCAGTGCAAAGGAAAAGGGTCTGGACTTTGACGTGATCTCATGTAACCCGCTTCCTGAATTTATTCACACCGACTCGACACGTTTTAAACAGTGCCTGATCAATTTGGCCAACAATGCCATCAAATTTACCGAAAAAGGACATGTCCATGTTACCGTACAAGCCATCGAGATCGATTCCGCTCCTTGGATACAGTTTGATATCGAAGACACCGGAATTGGAATTGAAGAAGAAAATCTGGATAAGATATTCGATTCATTTTCACAGGCCGATGAAAGCATGTCCCGCAGATTTGGCGGAACGGGATTGGGCCTTGCGATTACAAAGAGGCTCTTGGCTCTATTAGGCGGATCCGTTGATGTGAAAAGCGAATTCGGAAAGGGATCGGTCTTTACGGTCATCCTGCCCGTCAATCCCGAATTAGAACAGAATGTCTCAATAAGTCATAATGACGAGGCCTCCCATGCGGATGACCAGGGATCATCGGATGGCGATTTTTCAGAAGAAGCGGTTCTGGTTGCTGAAGACAGATAATTTAAGCAAATTGGGCATACTGTAATAATGCTCGGCTGTCCCACAAATCCTCGTCGGGATTCGTGGTTCAGTCGCTCCTGAGCGTATTCACAAAATCCTTACTCATCGTAATTTTCTCTTTATCCCGTACACCTCGGGCTTTGCAGCCGGCCGCAATAGAGGCGGTTATTCGGATAGGCTCTTAGATGACGTGTTTATTTCCCCGGCCCGTCGGAAGGCGGGCCGGGGGTTGCTTTTGAACAAACGAAGCCCCGGTGGTTTTATCCATCGGGGCTTCGTTTGTTTTCCGGTTTCAAGGTCACCGGTTCCGGTGGACGCGATCGCCGATTTGATCTATCGAGAAATACCTGAACCGGCCGGTGTGTCCGAATCTGTCATACCCTTTAGGGTAATAAATTTCCGCGAGGACGGCTCTAAGGGCTTTTGAAATAGAGACATAGCCGCGCAGGGAGCGCAGTTTTTTAGTAGAACTGGTATCACAAGCGGTTTATATCCGACCGTTCATCCGGTCAAAAACGATGAAACGCATCGTGAGATCACAATCCCGGCGAATGAATTTTCATGTCCAATCCTGCGAGTTGGTGGGAAGTATTTATGAGGCTTTGGGCTAAGTTTCTTTAGCCGACGGTGTACTCCCACGGGGACGGAGTCTGCGCAGACTTAGAACCAAATGAAAAACGATCCTTGAAAGCCACAGCGTCAATGGTAAAATGACCCAAAAGGGAGCCGGATGTCAACCATGAATCAAACAGAGACAAGAACGATGAAGAAAACAGTGTTGATTGCGGCGGGTCTCTGGCTGATGTGTACGACCGTTCTGGCAGCGGAGGCAAAGAGACCGGTGGACCGGGTGAACCCGACCATCGAAACCAACAGGGGGCGTTGGTTCTTCTGTACACCGGGCAGCCGTCCTTTCGGGATGGTCGCTGCGGCGCCCCACACGGTGAACAAAAATCAGGACGGCGGCGGCTACGTCTACAGCGAAAATGATATCAAGGGCTTCACCCAGATCCACGGCTGGATGATGGGCGGACTCAACGTGATGCCGACGACCGGCCATGTGGACCCCACACAGTATGAGCAGTGGAATTCTTCTTTCAGTCACGACACAGAGGTCATCAAAGCGGGCTACCAGAAGGTCTTTCTCGATCGCTACAAGACCTGGGTGGAGCTGACCAGTACGGATCGTGTGGCCTTGTATCGCTATACGTTCACAGAGACCCATCCGGCGGATATTTTAATGGTCATGGGGGGACGCGTGGGCAACGTCACCATGGCCGGTGCCGCCGCACGAAAAATCAATGATCAGGAAATTGAGGGCCGGTTCAGTACCATCCTCCGTCAGTGGGGCGGGCCGGGGGATGTGAAGGTCTTCTTTGTGATCCAGTTCAGCGAGCCGTTTGACGGGCTTGACGGATGGATCAAGGCACAGCGCCTTCAGGATATTTCAGAACTCAAGGCCGATCCGGTGACCGACGAGGAACGCTTCATCCTCAGTCGCCGCGAGGTCCGCGACCGATGGGGCGACCCCGCCTATCACGCCGGGATGAGTGCACGCTATCAGGTTCACACAAACGATAAACTGATCGTTAAGATCGGCATCTCCTATACCAGCATTCAAAACGCGCGTAACAACCTGAAGACGGAATGCCCGCATTGGAACTTCGATCAGGTTGTGCAGGAGTCGTTTGACGAATGGAACGATTGGCTTGGAAAAATCGAGGTCAAAGGGGGATCGGACCAACTCAAGACCAAATTTTATACAGACCTCTGGCACGTTTTGTTAGGGCGACATAAAATTGACGATGTTTCCGGCGACTACCCGGACCGGACCAAAGCGATCAAACAGAAGGGCGAACGCTATTTTACAGAGTTTCAGGTGAAAACGGTTCCGAAAGGGCATGACGGCGAACCGTTGTTCCATATGTACAACTCCGACAGCTGGTGGCATTCCTTCTGGAACCTGAACATCCTGTGGGGGCTGGCCTGGCCTGAGGTCATGGATGAAATGTCGGCCAGCATGATGCAGTACGCCAGGAACCATATTGCCAATGGCGGCCAGGGCGTTCTGCCCCGCGGTCCCTGCGGCGGCGGGTACACCGGTATTATGAACGGCTGTTCGGCCGTCCCGCTGATTGCGTCAACGTATCAAAAGGAGCTGCTGACAAAGGCCTCTGCCGACGACGCCCTTGAGCTGATGAAGCGAAACTTCACGAAGGAAGACGTTCCCGTCGAGAAGGCGGGGATTACCGTGCTGTATGGTTTTGAAGTGTGGTCGATGGCTCAGATGGCTCATGATTTAGGAGATCACGATACCTATGACTTCTTCGAGGAGCGTTCGCGATTGTGGACGCCCCTGTACCGCCCGGATCAGAAGCTGCTGTTCAGCCGACACCCGGACGGCAGCTGGGTGACGGATGACCCCAAATGGAAAAATCGTCAATCGGGCTGGACCGAATCAAACTCATGGGTCGGCACCTGGGGGGTTTCCCATGATCTGCCGCGGCTTGCTCAGCTGATGGGCGGGCCCGCTGAGGCCGCAACGAAGCTCAACAGCGGCTTTGAAGATTCGGCCGTTGAGAATTTTACCGGAAGTTACGGGACACGCGCCGTGAACTTCGGCAATGAGACCGGTCACTGCAATGCGCATGTATTCAATTATTTTGAACATCCATGGCTTTCGCAGTATTGGGTCCGCCAGGTCAGTACAAAGACCTTTGGAGGCACCAGCCCCGACCACGGCTATGGCGGCCATGATGAGGATCAGGGAAAGACCGGGGCAATCAGCGCCTTGATGAAGTTGGGACTGTTCAGCATCCGTGGAACCAACTCCAGCGAGCCGATCTACGAGATTACCACGCCGGAGTTTGAGGAAGTAACGATCAGACTGGACCCCACCTATTATTCCGGCAAGGAATTTAAGATCAAATGTTACGACCAGAAACCGGAAAACATGTATATCCAGAAAGCGAAGCTGAATGGCAAGGCGCTGGAGAACTGCTGGATTTACCACAGGGACTTCGCAAACGGCGGAGTGCTCGAACTGTGGCTGGGGCCGAAGCCCAATAAAGCCTGGGGCGTGACACCGCTTCCGTAAGCGGTTTCTCGAGTTTGCCGCGCAATGACGTATTTTTGAACGGAAAAGATTAACCGGTTAACAAAACAGGATTTGACTCAGTTGCACTTGCCAGTTGAATCCGCCTAAGGAACTATGTACCATGAAAAATCTTTTTGGAAAAGAATCGTTAAGCAACGTGCTTCTTATGGGGCTTGCTTTCTGTTGGGGCTGCACCGGTCCGTTCGCAGAAACTCAAAAAAAGCCGGTGGATTATGTTGATCCATGGATAGAATCCGCACAGTCGCGGTACTTCTATTTTAATTCGGCCTGCCGGCCGTTCGGAATGGTGAACCTGAGCCCGGACACACAGCCGATAGGGGAGTGGCGATCGGGGTATCGCTACAATGATCAGCATGTATACGGCCTCTGTCACATCCACTATTGGCGTGCTGGCGGATTGATGGTCATGCCTACGATGGATATCGACCCCGTTCAGGGGCCTGACGGTTGGAAATCTCGGTTCTCTCATGAAGGAGAGATTGTCAAGGCCGGTTATCATAAGCTGCACCTGGACGATTACGACATCGATGTTGAACTGACCGCTACGGATCGTGTCGGGTTTCACCGTTATACGTTCAATCAAACGGGGACTGCAGATATCATGGTCTGGCTTGGTGGCCAGTTGGGGTTTGGGAAAATGATTGATGCCCACATCGACCGAACCGGTGAACGTGAGATCACTGGATGGGTTGTCCAGAAGGGGCGCGAAACGGATCTGACAAACTCGGCGAAGCTGCATTTTGTGATCCAGGTAGATAAAACTCCTGCGAGCTGGCAGGCATGGCGCGGCAGCGAACCGTTGGGCAACTTGGATAAGAGTGTTTCGGGCCGGGATTCGGGTGCGTATGCCCGCTTCAAGGTAACCAAGGGCGATCAGGTACTGCTCAAAGCCGGCGTGTCCTGGTGTGGCGTCAAGCAGGCGCGTGAAAACCTGGAAACGGAATTAAACCATTGGGATTTCGACAGGGTTCATCGTGAGTCGTTGAAGGAATGGAACGACTGGTTGAGTCGGATTGAGGTCAAGGGCGGGACCGGGAAACAGCGGATCAAATTTTATACGGATCTGTGGCATGCGCTGCTCGGACGGCGTCAGCTGCAGGATGTGTGTGGAACCTATCCCGATCGATTGGATGGGGTGCGTAAGGTGGGACAGTTGCCTGTCGACAAAGAGGGCCGTTACCAGTTTATGCACCTGAATACGGATTCCTGGTGGCTGTCGAAGTGGAACTTGAATACACTCTGGGGGCTCGCATGGCCGCACGTGCTGGAGGATGTATGCAATTCCAGCCTGGTCTATTACACCGATGGCGGCCGTCTGCCCAGGGGGCCTTCATTGGGCGAGTACACGGATGTGATGACGGGATGCCCGATCACGGAACTGATTGTATCGGCCTACATGAAGGGGGTTCGCGGTTTTGACACGGAGCTGGCGCTTGAAGCGATGGTCAAGGGGCACACAGAGCCGGGAAATACGATGGATGCGCGGTGGGGCCAGATCGATAAGTACATCGAGCTGGGATATATCCCTTACAAGAAGGATTTATTCGGTGAGACCGGTCGAACCATGGAACATACGTCGCAGGATTGGGCATTGGCGCAGTATGCCAAAGCGTTGGGACGCGACGATATCTATAAGACCTTTATGAAACGCTCTGAAAACTGGCGGAACGTCTTTGATCCGGAAACGGGATTTGTGCGTGCCAGAATGGCGGACGGATCCTGGCTGGAGCCCTTTGATCCGTTGCGTGATAGTAAAAAGAAGGGGTTTGTCGAGGCGAACAGCTGGCAGACCACATGGATCGCGACGCACGATGTGCAGGGGCTGGCCAACCTGCTGGGCGGACGTGATGCCTATTGCAAGAAACTGAACTACGCATTTGAAAACTCGCGCAAGGCGAAGTTTGTTGGCGATCACGGTCAAGGTTATGTCAGTTATGCCAACCAGCCCGGATGCGGCGCTGCCCACATGTTCAACTACGCAGGGCAGCCGTGGCTTTCCCAATACTGGGTGCGGCAGGTGAACGAGCACACCTATGGAGGGACCACCCCGGATTCCGGATACGGCGCCCATGACGAGGATCAGGGCCAGATGGGAGGCGTGAGCGCCTTGATGTCGCTCGGTCTCTTCCAGGTGCGCGGCGGCTGTGATGTGGAACCGATTTATGAGCTTACCGCCCCCGTTTTTGATGAGATAACAATTCATCTGGATCAGAAATTCTACTCAGGAAAGACCTTCCGTATCGTGGCCAGGAATAACACGCCGGAGAATGTGTATATTCAGTCGGCCAAACTCAATGGCAAACCGCTGGACAATTGCTGGTTCTATCATCGAGATTTTGCCAGGGGCGGAACACTGGAGCTGGTGCTGGGTCCGGAGCCGAACAAATCCTGGGGCGTCAACGAATTACCGCCCTCGGTTTCCCGGGAAAAACTTGAATGTACGAAATAACATTGGAGAAAAAATGAAAGAAAAATGGTTCATCGTCATTTCCTTTGTCGTTGCTGTATTTGCGGCACAAGCCACTCTTATAGCGGCTGTTTGGAGCTTTGACGCCGTACAACCGGCTGAAAAGTCCCCGGATGTGCCGCAAGGGTATCCTTCTGGCGTTTCTTATTTTCGCTCCAGCCTTCGGGAACCTGGCCTTCTTTGATCTGCCGATTCTCGTCCCGACTGTTTCGCTGACGCGGTGCGGGAACGATGCTGGCATCGACGATTTGGCCT